>DATIJO010000221.1:0-7378 GCA_035478555.1 Chlamydiales bacterium | reverse complement strand
CATAAAAACAATCAAAACTAGGCTCAAAAGAACCCGGAAATCGACAGAAGCTTAAATCAGAGAAAGTCTCTAATTTTTTTCCTTTTAAATCACACTTTTTGAACTGACACTCTCAAAGGCTTATCGCTTTTGATATTTTTTAACTTTTAACTAGAGATCTATATGAATATCACACTTTTTATTGTTATCCTTTTTGGCCTGCAGCTTTTTTATTGGCTGGTGGGTAGACGCGCATCTAAAAACGTAACTGGAAAAGAAGACTACTTTTTAGCCGGAAGAAACGTCAGGCTTTTTCCTTTACTTATGACCTTCTTTGCCACACAAGTAGGCGGTGGAATAGTTCTAGGCTCTGCGGAAGAGGCCTATCGGTTTGGATGGTCGGTCATGTTCTATCCGCTTGGAGCAGCTCTAGGGCTAATGCTACTAGGTGCTGGAGTTGGAAGAAAACTAGCTGAGTTTCCTGTAACAACGGTCGCGCAAATCTTAGAGGTTGTATACAAGTCTTCCCTACTAAAAAAAGCAGCCTCCCTCCTTTCCATCATCTCTCTTTTTATGGTGCTAGTTGCTCAAATCATCGCTTCGCAAAAATTTCTCGTCAGTATGGGATTTACGAATACGGCTTTATTTACGCTCTTTTGGGGGGTTGTAATAATATACACAGCCCAAGGAGGACTGAAAGCGGTCATCTCTACAGATATTGTGCAAGCAGGAGTATTCACAGTTGTCCTACTTGGAGCTTTCTCTTTATCTCAAGGATCGATGCCGGAAGCTCTTAACTTTGCAGCCACAACATCTAAACTTACAGGCTGGCTTCTCATGCCGCTTTTGTTTATGGTGATTGAGCAAGATATGGGCCAAAGATGCTTTGCAGGCGCATCGCCTAAAATAGTATCAAGGGCAACTCTTCTTGCAGGTATAGCTACACTGATCGTTGGAGCGATTCCTGTTTTCTTTGGAGTCTATGCTAAGTCCATTGGCCTAGTGGTTCCTAAAGGAAGCAGCATCTTGATGGCGGCGGTTGCAAACTCCTGCCCTCCTTGGATGGTTGCATTTGTCGGATGCGCGGTATTAGCTGCGATCATTTCAACAGCTACCTCTTTGATCAATGCAATCTCATCTAATCTTTCCAATGATTTTAAGATCGCCTCTACTTCTATGAGAAGGATCAGATGGGTTACTTGCATCATTGCCTGTGCAGCGATATTTTTTGCTTTTTTCTTTGATAATGTGGTGGATGTTCTGATCCAAAGCTACGACCTATCTGTAAGCTGTCTTTTCATCCCTATCGTGTTTGCTTTTTTCAAAAAGAAAGGCAATTTCATTGCAGCTACATTATCACTACTTTTTGGAGCGATAGGTTTTGTGATGTTTCGCGTTTTTCCTATCGATTTTCCAAAAGAGGTTGCAAGCATTCTGCTCTCCCTCTTAGGATTTGGACTAGGAAGTCTAATCTCAAGGATAGCCTATGTACCAGCTAAATAAGAAAGTTGCACTTGTTACCGGCGGCTCTCGAGGGATTGGAGCAGCGATTGCAAAAAGGCTAGCCAAAGAAGGAGCAAGCGTTGCCATCACCTATACCTCTTCTCCTGAAAAAGCAGAAGTAGTAGTAAAAGAGATGAAAAATCTTGGTGTGAAAGCTGCAAGTTTTCAAGCAGATCAAAGCGATCCCAAACAAATAGAGATTATGGTGAACGCAGTGGTCAAACAGTTTGGCCATCTGGACATCCTTGTGAATAATGCAGGTATTTTAGCGACAGGAACAATTGACGATCCTAAACGCGATGCCAATGCCATGAAAAAACTCATGGAGATCAATGTGCAAGGAGTAGCTCACACCGTCCGCGCGGCAGTGAAGCACTTAAAAGAGGGAGCACGGATCATTACGATCGGTTCAGCCGTTGGAGAGAGAATGCCCTTCAGCGGGATGGCTGACTATACTGCAACCAAGGCTGCTCTCATTGGATACACCAAAGGCTGGGCAAGGGACCTTGGGCCCAAGAACATTACTGTGAATCTTGTTGAGCCGGGACCTATTGAGACCGATATGACAAAGACAGAAGGCGGACTATCTGCTGATGAATTAACATCTGCCTTAGCAATCCCAAGATTTGGCAAACCTGAGGAGATCGCAGCTGTTGTCGCCTTCCTTGCAAGCAATGAATCTTCATATATGACAGGGTCGCTAGTAACCGTAGACGGCGGCTTTAGCGTATAGCGCGGAAAGAAATTAGCAAGGATAACAGGATTATCAGGATAAAAAAAACTTATCCTAAATATCCTGTCATCCCTGCTATTTTTTCTCTAAACAGGATAACCAGGATCGTGGGGGAGGCTGCCTCTCGGGGATCTGAGGTAGGCAAAAGGAGTAATCCATAGAAAATTGGATACTCTTGATGTGTAGATATCCGCGTAGCGCTCGATCTGATAGGCTAGATAGCTCTTATCATTTCCTGCTCTCATGAGGAGTCCCCAGATGGGGTTATTGGACTCGGTGTCCATTTTGGCTAGAGGAGCAATGTCCTTATCCAGCTCTTCCAGTTCATTCCGTATGTCCTGTAGTTCTTTTTCGTGAGAGGCTTTTTTATGCCTTTGCTGGTCTAACTTGGTCAAACAGTATCTCTCTTCTAGTCTTTCTTTTTTTTCCATCAGCGTCATGAGTTTTTTTTGGCTGGGCTTAAATTTCTCGATCGCCTCAAGCTCATCTTCCAGTTCACGAAGCACAAGGGCCGTTCTCCAGCGAAGCACGTTTTTTGTGACATGGACATCGCCAAACATATGGTCCCCAACGTAGAGGATCTCATCTCCTGAAAGGTTCAGGGTCTTTTCTACTTCACGGGCGCTTCCGCCAAGATAGACCTTGGACTTTTCTAATTTTCCCGAATGGGTTTTTAAAAGCCCTTCTTCCGTTACCACCTCAAAAAAGGGCTGCTGAGTAGTGAAAAAATAGGGTTTTCTGGCGCTGATGATCACAAGGTCAAAGAGATCTTTCCAGGTTTTTCCGGAAGGTAGGAAACGGTCAAAACAGTAGGCCATCATATGGATGGTGTAGTGCCATTCTGAATTGGTGATCAGGATCAGCTTTTTTCCTGAAACATGCTGGTCCCAAAGAGCAGTAGCTGTCTCCTTTTCAAGGATCACATACTTTTCAGGGTCTGCGATAATATCCGCTTTAAGCTGTCCTTCCATATGGGCAGCATCCAATATCCCCTTCACACGCTTATAGAGATCGGGATATCCTAAAACTTCGGGGATCTTTCTTTGATCAAGTAAATCTACAAGCTGCGCGTACATGCAGCCTTCGGACAAAGAGAAGAGCGTATTTAAAAAGACCCATCTCTCATCTGCAAGATCAATTAACGTACGTGCATAGAGATCCCTCTGCTCTTCAAAGCTCATGGGAGATGTGCCGTGCATTGCCTTTTTGATAAAACCAAAACGGTTTGCTTTGAGAAGGTTGCCATTTTCAGTATCGATGGTAAGACCGCGGGCAACTAGCTTCGGCTGGAATTTTAAGTCTTTGACAGGCCAGCCATCCGCAATAAACCGTTTCTTCAAATATTCGTAGGCCCTAAGCTCCCACTCCTCCACATGATAATGGATGAGGGTGTAGTCCATATCGTAGCCGATCGCGCGGATGGATTTCAGGTTGAGCGTCCGGTTACAGTAGACTCTACGCTCAGGAGGTGGAAATTTTAATTCTTTTTTCATCTATCCAATTCTTACCAGAAAAAAATAGCGAAGGAAATGAAAATATTTCTATTAAGGATGGTCCAAGGCAAGCTCAACACGGTACGGAGTCGGATCGCACTCAAGTTCATTACAATGGTAGGAAGCTGAACCCCTAAAATGATGAACTTCTTGTGATGGTGATGACAAAACGGATAAAGCCATCTGAGAGCAATCCCCCACTATGTCAGAGATCACGCTCGCTTGGCATTCATATTCATTGCAGGAAAATCTTTCTACCCTTGCCTTTTGGTCATTCAATTTTGAACAATGGACCTGTGGATAGAAGACATAAGAATCAGCAAATCGGTCCATCCAATTTTGATAAATTTGGCAGAATCTAAAACACCCATACACGATAGGTATCAAAGAAACCAGGCCCCATTTAAGACCAACCGACGGATTTTTTCTCATCAATTTTATAGAGAGACAGGCTGTCATAGCTCCAGTAAACAATGGAGCAGCAACATCGCTGATGAAAGGAAGAGTCCAAACCTTGTCAGCGTCGTAGCTCAAAACTTTAAAAGACATATCATTTATTCCCTTACAAAAGTTCTTGTTGAAAGTGCATTGTTTTGAAAGTAAGAACTCTCGGACAAAGCATGATACACCCTAAGGAATCCAATCGCTGTAAAAAAAACTGCTGAAACACCTAGATGCATAGCTGACACAGGCATCTTATGTCGCAATCTACCGTAACAATATCCCGAAAGAGCAGCTATAGCAAAGCAGCCGGTAGTGAGAGTTATATTCAACATAATTCACCAAATTTTTTGAAGCTGCGGAATTCTATCAGCTGTCTTTAGAAAACTGCAAGAGATTGATGAACTCCTTCCAAAAAGGAAGGAGATTCCTCCATGTTAAGGAGGCAGGGCCTTTGGCCACTGCTTAAATAGATAGCTCGGCTTACTCGGCCCTAAAGAGCCGAGACTAAAGCTCCGAGCATCATGTTTAGGCAGGATTACCCAGCGGAATATCCGCTAAAGGCGCAACATCTCTTCGCTCTAATGGAACGCAATAGGTTTTACCAGGAATATAGAATTCAAAGTTGCACCAAAATGCATTGCATCCGTAGAGCTCAGCTATGCAGACTTCCCTGCCTAGGTGCATTTGATTAGAGAGAATAATCTTTTCATATCTATAGTCTTTTAATAAGTAGAATAGCCCAGCCGCAATAGAGGTGGCTGCAATTGCACCAAAGCCTATTGCTGCAATGGGATTTCTTCTTGCCGATAGCACGCTGAAATAAGCTGCACGGCCTGCTCTTGTAAAACATCCGCCTGTTACAGTTTGATCAATAGATGAGAGAGTATCCCTAACATTAGTTAATAATGACATAATTAATTCCTTTTAGGATAAATTTTATAATTATAATTATTTAAAATCAATTAAAAATAATTACTTGATAAAATTATCTTTTACAAAAGAAATCTCATCTTCATTGATCTCATGGGCATTGCCCGGATAGGCATTTAAAGTAACTTCAGCTCCTAGCTCTTCTAGGATCTCTTTGGATTTTTTGACCCTGGAAAAAGGAATATAGGGGTCTTCGCGAGTGGCGCCTAGAAATACTTTTGTCCCATTGAAGCTTCCTTTATATTTCTTTGCATTTGGTCTGCTTCCAATCAAACCTCCTGAGAAGGCAATAATGGCCCCAAATTTGCCTCCCACGAGTGCTGCTACCTCTAAGGCAAGACATGCTCCTTGTGAAAAGCCTGCAATATAGATATGGCTTTTAGGAATAGACTTAGAGATAGATTGAATGAGATCTTCTACCCTATAAATGGACATGGAGAGAAATGGCTCATTTTTCTCTTCTTTTTCTAAAAAAGATTCAAAATACCAATGGTGGTCTGGAGCATCAGGGGCTACAATATAAAATGCCGGATCGCAAAGATCTTTCAACTGTCTTAAGATCCTCCTTGAGGAGCTTCCACTGCCATGAAGAAGGATCAATGCCCTATTTTTTTTCATGAAAACCTCTTTAGATCCAAGCGTATTGGAGGTAGGGACTTTTCTAGTAGCTCCCTATGCTCTTCTTCCCAGGGTGGAAGTTTTAGAGACTCTCCTAAATGAGAGATCTTCTCATCCAGAGTAAACCCAGGCGGAAGGGTTGCAATCTCAAATAGGACACCACCAGGTTCACGAAAGTAGATAGAATGAAAGTAGAGTCGATTGATCACTGGCGTTACATCCAGGCCATATTTTACAAGTTTTGCTCTTGCATGAAGCTGAGAGGCATCATTAGCGGTTGCAAAGGCCACGTGATGGACCGTGCCATATCCTCCAAGTCCTTTTAAAGTTTCAGGATCGCAGATAATGTCCACAAAACAGCTAGGCTTATTTTCAGCAGCGTAGCGAAGACGGTTGCCATGCTCAGTAAGAAGAGTATGGTCCATCTCATCGGTCAGCAGCTTTGCCGTTTTATCATAGCACTCCTCAGAAAGCGTCATCCCGTAAAATCCTTTGATTGCAAATTCTGAGGGGATATTTCCGTAAGTGAAACCTTCTCTTTTATCTTTATGGTTCACTACAAGCTCAAGGCCTATCCCATCATGATCTTCAAATGAGATCACCAGCTCATCAAATCTCTCAAGAGGTTTTTTATAAGCAATATGAAATCTATCCAGCCTTTTTAGCCAGTAGTCCATAGCGCTTTCAGAAATCGAAAAAGATGTAACAGTGAGCTGGCCATTTCCTTTCCTTCCCTTCGGGATATCAGGATAAGGAAAGAAGGTCATGATTGTTCCGGGAGAGCCATGTTCGTTCCCATAATAGAGATGGTAGATTTCCGGAGCGTCAAAATTGATGGTCTTTTTCACAAGCCTCAGGCCCAGAATCCCGGCATAAAAATCCACTGTCTTCTGGGCGCTTGAGGCAAGACAGGTAATATGATGAAGGCCTGTGACTAGTTTCATTTTCTTGCAATTGATGATAGATAGATCCAGCTAATGCCCGTTAACACAAGATCGATCCCCACAAAGAGCCCGATCACCCATAAAGCGGCTATTGGCCATTCAGCTATAATCAGTATCCCTAAGATAAATGTCACAAGTCCATTGAAAAAGACAAGCCCCCAATGCTCCGCTCTATACATTAAAGAAGAGACCATTCGGAATAATCCTCCCACAAAGAAAAAAGCCGCAAGAAGAATGGTAATAACCTCAGCTCCAACGAGCGGTCTAAATACGCAAATTGCTCCCACCACTAGGTATAAAAGTCCAAGAAATATAGAAAGACTAACTCCGGACCATCCTCTAGCTTGCGAGGCATTTGCAAGAAGAAAAATCCCCCCTAAAATCAAGAAAATCCCTAAAATCTCTACGGTAACTACAGTAGTAAATCCCGAAAAAGCAATTGCCAATATCCCAAGTATGAGGAGTAATATTCCAAGAGCTAAAAACTTAGGCCATTTGTTCTTCAGATCAGGCATATCTCTAAACTGTAACATCACACCTTGTTCTTTCCGTTTTGCCATAACTTCTCCTTTGTATTTCAAGACCTTATATTACAAAACTTAGGAAGATTGTCAAATAATTTATTTACATAATAAATTCAAATAGTTTTTATTATATAATAAATTTATTAATTATTGAATTTTAATTTAAAATTAATTAAAATATTATAACTTTAATATTAAAGTTAATTATGA
>DATIJO010000220.1:0-1510 GCA_035478555.1 Chlamydiales bacterium | reverse complement strand
CCCTGTAGCCATCCGTCCATCTCTTCTTTGGTATATCTCTTAGAAGGAGTGACCAGTTCTCTAAACCGCTGTAATCTTTCTCTTTTATCCCTAAATAACACATCTAATTGGCCTCTCATATCACCCGCATCTAAGGCGTAGAATTTAGCAAAGAATTTCAGTGCTTCATCATCATCTTCATCTATTTTTACGTTACCTTTATAAAAGACTTGAAGTAGATCTTTAATACTAATTGGCTTCTTCGTTCTTGCGTTTGCAAAATAGGTACACGCCTTCGTAAAGAGATCCCGAATTTCTTCAAAAGTATACTGACGATTAGTGGTAGCAGATACATGCCTTAGTTCTTGGACAAAGTTGAAGTATAGGTGCGATCCTACCGATTGTATTCGGCTCCCAATTTTGATTCTCTCAGATCTTGGTACATACTCTTGAGATGCATCATCTTCAGGGTTACACTTCCCTTTTTTAAATAAACCAGTTCCGCCCTTAGTAAGTTCGTAGGCTTTATTAGCTGCGTTTTTCAAACGAACAAAATAGAAACAGCTGGAAGTCTTAGGATCAAACACAGCAAAAGGATATCTGCCTTTTTTATCTATTCCAATAGAGATTGCATGGTTTTTTTCCTTATTATTGATCACAAATCCTAATGGACTTTCCTCAGTAACTTCCGATTCAAGCTCTTCAAACACTCTAAGGAATGATTCTCGGGATCTGGGTATTTCATCTTCTTTATCATCTAATTCGATAGTTGTGCCGCTGTCAGTTTGTTTTTGCGTAGCATCAATTCTTTCAGGAGTCATTTCCGAATCAAAGTTATAATAAAAGAAGGAACCTAAAAGGCATGATGCTTGGGTTTCTTGCGATGTTCTTAGCTCTTTGAGCTTGCCCTTATTATATAGTGTTCCCTGTACAGTCTTATCTACGATTTGAGGAGCTCTTGGATCGAATAGTCTATAGACTGCATAGGCGCCTACAGCTGCTGCTAGATAAGAAGGATAACTATTCAAATCAAACCCAGCCCATTTAGAAACTGACGCACCTAATAACGCCCCGGTAGCTATCAACTTAATTGCTCTTGGAGTCCTCGGTCTGTTCCTCCAAATGGCTGAAGCAAGTGTTGGTATTAGATGGACCACTCTTGAGGAGCAGGGAATACTTCTGCAAATCCCACGAGCAAAGTTTCCTGCTTGGCTGATTCTTTGGAGGGCAATACTCCATCTAGATGGCTTTAAATGCATATAACAAGTTTGAAGTTTACGAAGAATGGTTTGAGCTTGCGTTTGTAATCCAGGAGAGTTTATCAGAAAATATTGCACAGCTTTGTGCTGGTTGTTGATCTTTGCGCATGTAGCAATGACAGCTGCCCTATTAAATGACTCTTTTTTACATTGACGCTCTGCATTGTCTACAGCCATATAAAGACTGTCTAATCTAGCCCTAAGGGTGGGATGGAGGAGGTCTTCTTTTGAAATCTTAGATTTAGGGAGAGACTGATAGAATTGCTCTAGCG
>DATIJO010000219.1:0-2466 GCA_035478555.1 Chlamydiales bacterium | reverse complement strand
GATTTTAAAAAAGCGCACGAATATGAAAAAAAATTCCGTCATGACGTCATGGCCCACATCCATGCTTTTGGCGATGTGGCACCTGTTGCAAAGCCGATTATTCACTTAGGAGCCACTTCCGCCTTTGTCACCGACAATACCGATCTTATCCTTATGAAAGAGGGGATTCAGATCCTGCAAAAAAATCTAACAGGCATTTTGCAAAAGCTTGCCCGATTAGCAAAAGAAAATGCAGGCCTTGCTTGCATGGGATTCACCCATTTTCAACCTGCTCAGCCCACAACGGTTGGAAAAAGGATCTCTTTGTGGCTGCAAGATTTTCTCCTCGATGCAAAAAAAGGAGATCAGCTTTTAAACGATCTTCCTTTTTTAGGATCTAAAGGAGCAACAGGGACGCAAAGTTCTTTTCTTCTTCTCTTTCAAGGAGACCATAAAAAGGTTAAAAAGATCGATGAGTTATTAGCGAAAGAGTTTGACTTTCCGAATGTTCTCACAATTGCAGGACAGACCTATCCTCGTAAATGGGACCTTCTGATTTTTCAATATCTGGAATCTTTCGCAACTAGCTGTCACAAGATGGCAACAGACTTAAGACTTCTTGCCCATATAGGTGAAATGGGAGAAAAGTCGGAAAGCTCTCAAGTAGGATCTTCCGCAATGCCCCACAAACAAAATCCTATCTACGCGGAAAGGATCTGCGGCCTTTCACGCTTCCTTATCTCTCTTGCTGATAATCCAGCCTATACTGCAAGCCTGCAGTGGCTAGAGAGATCTTTAGACGATTCTTCTAACAGGCGTATTGTGATCCCGGAAGCTTTCCTTGCTGCAGATGCATTGATCATGCTCTTAAGCCACGTATTAGATAGAATCTACATCGATAAAAAAGTAATCAAAGAACATCTGCACTCCCATCTTCCCTCTCTCATCAAAGAAAATCTTCTTCTCTATGCAGCACTTCATGGTCACGATAGGCAAGAGGTCCATGAGCTCTTAAGAAAGGAAAAGCCAGGAAAAAATCCAGATGAGTTTGCAAAAAAATTTCTTATGAAATTGAAACTGAAAACTCCTGATAAACTGATCAGCATTGACAGTTTAGTAGGAAGAGCAAAAGAGCAGACTCTAGAATTTTTGAAAGAGGAGGTTACTCCCTACCTAAATAAGAGAAGGCAAAAGGCCTCTTTTCAGGAGATAGTCGTGTAGTGTTTTTCTTGTCTTTTCTTCCGGCATCACCATAGGAAGGCGCAAATTGGGTTCGCATTTTCCGATCAAATGCACGAGATACTTAATAGGACCGGGATTTCCTTCTAATTGGATCCCTTTTAAGAGTTCATCTAACTCCTTCACCTTTTTTTCTGCAGCTGCAAAATCTTTTTTCAATGCAAGAGCTGTGATCTCTTTCCATTCCTTCGGGATCACATTGGGTGCTGTGCAAACACCGCCAGTGCCTCCCAGTTTAATCGTAGTGATCAGCTCCTCATTATCCCCGGACATGATCGGTATTTTGAATTCTCGAAGAATCTCCTTCATCTGTTCATAGTCCCAGCTGCAATCTTTGATCGCGTGGATGATCTTTTCTTTGATCATTTGCAAAAAAAGAGGTGTAGATAACTTTAATCCAGTTCTTCCGGGATGATGATAGAGCATCACAGGAAGGCCCACTTTTGAGATCGCCCTAAAATGCTCTAAACAGCCTCTTGGCGTTGGCTTATTATAATAAGGTACAATTGCCATGGCAGCGTCTACTTTCATCTCTTTCACAAGTTCTGTGAAGGCAACTGACTCAGCGGTATTGTAGGTGCCTGTTCCTACAATCAAAGGGATCCTTCCTTTGATTGCTTTTTGACAAGTCTTCACCACAAGAGTTCTTTCTTTATGATCTAAAGTAGGAGCTTCACCCGTTGTTCCTAAACAGATAATCCCATCCGTTCCTTCTGCCACATGCCACTCCACCAGTTCATAGAGAGCTTTGTGGTCCACTTTATTTTGCTTAGTAAAAGGAGTGATGAGAGGAACGATGGAACCTTTGAACATAGAAATTTCCTGTTGTTTTTTTCATAGTAGCATTATCAATATTTATTATGAGCATAAGGCAGTTTCTTGCGATTTCTTTCCTCTTCCTTTTTCCTTTTAGGAGCTATGCAGCGTGCACAGCTACTTGGAACGATGGTTCCAGCAATTGGAACAATGCCGCTAATTGGTCTCCCAACTGTATTCCTAATGGTGCGTCAGATACTGCAACTTTTAATTCACCCGGGGCAACCATCACCCAAGATTTGGGAAGTATCACTCTACAAAGTCTTACATTTCTGAATAATCATTGGACCATTCAAGACAATACTCCCGGAGCATCGATCACTACAAATAGCCTTTCCATACTCCCTTCACAAAACATAACAAGCTTTACCAATTTTAATGGCAATTCTGTCTTAGGGGTCGTAGGAACCACGGGAAATGCTTTATTTGTTC
>DATIJO010000218.1:0-7433 GCA_035478555.1 Chlamydiales bacterium | reverse complement strand
AATAGCTTTCCTCCAAACATCAATATCGCAACCGAAGAGATCGGCGATCTTAGTCTGAAGGAGTACTTAAAGATCGTAAAAGTGATCCATGAAAAAAACGGCGAAAATGAGTGGAGGGACCTTGGCCCTTTTAAAACAGCCGGCGGCCTAGGCCATCTTACCGAGATCACTATGCAAAACCAGTATGGTAAGATAAAAATGCTTCAGTTCATCCTAGTCTCTCATAAAACAGCCTTTGTCATTACCGGAGCCGCCCAAAAAGAGGAATTTGCCCAGTTTAGAAACCCTCTTGTAAAGGCAATCCGTTCTTTCACAATCACCAATGATCTCATTGGGGCAATTAGCGATAAAGACAAAAAGACAAAATTAAGAGAGGCCTACACTGCTCTTCAAAAGGAAAAAAATGAGGAGAACTTAAAAGAAGTTGCCAACCGCTTTCAGGAGATTGTCCTCAATGACTGCCAAGAAATGGGCATGCATTGGCAGATCGTTCTTCTGCAAGGCACCCAAAAAATGTTTATTTCTGACCATGCTGCTCAAGCTGGGTCTCGGCCCCTTAAGGACGAGTAAGCAGAGCTATCTATATAAGCAGAGGCCAAAGGCCCTGCCTCCTTACATGGAGAAATCTCCTTCCTTCAAGGATGGAGTTTATCAAAATAATAGATAAATGATTCGAAGCTAAGTGCTGCCCCGGCAACGGCCCCAACTAGGTTAGTAAGGGAAGACTTAAAACCCTGATTATAGGCCCTCCGTATAGAATGATAGGCCATGTATCCCATCCCAAGAGCAAAACCGCATTCCTGATAGCGAGAGGTTATTGGCAATGATGCTGCTATCCCAATTATAAGAGCCATTTGCATTGCAGACGAGATTTCCTTAGAAATACCCACTCTCCGGTTTAAAGAATATAACTCCATAGAGGCAACAGCAAAAAACGCTGGAAAGACCAATCTTACAAGCCACTCCGGCATTGCAGCTGATAATTCTGGGATAGCAGAAACACCTAGCATGTAAGTTCGAATTAATACTTCAGGCGCTGCGCCTAAAACTGCTCCTGTAAGAGTAGAGATAAATCCTTTTCCAAGGATGAATGGCAAAGGGACATACACCCACTTTTTACAAGAGTAACAGCAATCTTCATTTGCCAAGTGTTGATTCAGACAGCCCTCATGGAAATAACAATTGGCATGGCCTTTTATCCTTTGGATTTGTGCAAGAGCAGGCGCATTCCCTGCAACTAGACCTATTCTTCGGGGGATCTCTTTATTGCGCCTAGGTTTACTATCATCAAGGGGATTGGGAGTTTTACCGGATGGAGCAGGTTTCAAGGATTTATTACAAATCCCGCAGCGATGGTCCCCCATTATCAAATTAGGTTGAATATTCTGAAAAGTGACTGCCATAGTTTTTAAAAAATTAAAGATCTTAAGGTTAACATCGAGCCTAGGACACCGACCAAGCTTGCTGCAGTATACATTGAGAGATATCCATCTTTTTTTATCGTATCAACCACTACATTCTTGGCCATAAACGCATTTCCCATGATTGCATTTGCTCTCCAGTAATTACAAATAAATGGGAATGTGAAAATTGTCCCCGCATAAAGGATAATCTTTTTTTGCGTATCCGATAGAAGAGATGGCAGGTGAATTTTATTCGATAGAGGATCAACACCGAAAAGCAAAAAAGCAAATATGGTTGTTCTAAGCATAACAGGGATCAATGAAGGGCCAAATTGATAAAAAACGGGATTTATCAAACCATTGGCTTCCATTATAGAAAATGTAGTTAGGGATATTCTCATAAGGACTTCAGGGGTAAGAGTAAGACCTGCTCCGAGAAGCGATCTACTATAACTTCGTACTCCGGCACCGATCACTTTCAAAGTTTCCTTGATAATGACTTCTGATAAGGGTATAACCACCCTACTTTTGCAAGAGTAACAGGTAGACTCTTTTTCCAAATGGCGATCGTGACAGGACTTATGAAATCTGCAATTCATACCATGTCCTACAATCTGTTGCACTTGGGAAATGACTGGGGAAGATCCGGGTGAAGGTAACTCGCAAACTACTGTTCGCGGTGTACGTTTATTATGTCTGGGTTTGAATTCATGCGGCTGGGTAGTAGAGGCCTGTTTTAATAGCTCTCTACACAACCCGCAAGTAGCACTGCCAGGTAATAGATTTGGCTGAATAGTATGAAAGGTTACTGCCATAGTTTTTTTTAATATTTAGTTGAGATATTATAACATGAACATTCCTTTAAAATCCTGGACAATAATTACTTGATAGGGTAAAAAATTTGAGATTGAACTGAGAAATATTATTTATGCAAAAAAAGATTTTTATTGTTCTTTTAATCCTTTCCCTAATCTCCACAAAATCAGCTTTTTGCGATGCAAGAGTGGTAGGTAGAGCTGCTAGAAACTCCAGCTGGATGAGCAGCCATCCCTATTGGTCCAATTGGGTTGTTGCTTTTGTAGCAGTAGGTGTTGCAACAGCAGGGCTCATCTGGCTGGCGAAAGATCGCCATCACCATCATGATTAAACGATTAGCAATCGTTTTTCTATTTGCATCCTGCTCGTCAGTCAAGTCAGACTGGAGCTACCAGAAAATGCCAGCCTCAAGAAGTGAATTTGCTTCAAAAAAGCTAACGTGCAAAGGCAAGAACAAGTTTCATGGTCTTGAGTTTGAGCTGCTTCATTATCAAGATAAGACGAAGGGCTACATTAATATCTTCTCACAAAAAGTCCCCTCTCATGAGGGACTTGCGTCTATTGCTTTGCAGATCGAAGAGATGGCCTATGAAGAGCTGGTTCCCCTTTTAAAGGGAGAGCAGAAGCTTCTTCTTAGCGATAAGATAATTGATTTGATTGTTACAGCTCTTAAAGAGGGAAAAAAAGTGAAGGTCTCTTTAGAGGGTTATGAGGATGTTCTAGAGCCGCAGGATTTTATTACTCACATCAAAAAGCTTGAAGAATAAATCTTAAAACAAGTTTTTCAATACATTGCATAGCTGCTAGACCAGCGAAAGTCGTAAAAAATCTCTCCCCTCTTTCAACTCTTGCGGTTCCAATAGTATAGGTACAAACAGATGCTGCTCCCGCATATAATCCAATCCGATAATCCAAATTTAAAATAGCACCAACTACACTGCCAAATGCCGCCACTTGCGGTGCAATTCCTATGTTTCCCATGACTCCTTTTTCCATGGAAGCTCTTATGTTTTTGACTAGGGGTTTTCCTGAATAGACGATAATAATTGGTAGAATGATTCTAAGAAGGGTCGTGGGAAGAGGAATAGTGCATAAGGCTTGATGGTAAATGCCGCGAGGAAGAACTCCTAAAATAGACCCTAGCCCAATTGCAATTACTCCTCTTACTACCCCTCTTAATGGGCCAGGAGGAATATTGTTTATCCAACGAATCACTCTTTTGCAATTGGGAAGAACGGGTGTAAGATCTGTAGGGATTCTACAGTCGGGACATTTGTCTGACCAACTTTCAGCACATCCCAAATGTTTTGGATGTCCTTGACCGCCATTTAAATGAGCAACGATTTTCCATTTACTAAAAATTGATATTTTTTCAGCTGGTGGACCGCTTATCTTATCCCTACAAATAGAACAAACTCTTTGTCTATTTTTGTTAGAATTATATTCGAGAGGTTTCAAAGAATAATAGGGTTGAACAGCCATAAGAAAAACTCATTTTAAGAAAGTGAAGCAGTAGGTTTATTTACTTTCCAAAGATAGCTTATCAGCATCGTAGTGGAAAGAACGCCTAGGGCAGTAAAATAGCTTTCATACCTTTGGTAGTTGGAATTAAGAAGAGTGGAGATTGTCATAGGAACTATCCCTAATGCAATACCAAGGTTGTAATCTAGATTGAAAAAGGCAGCCGCCAAGCCTGCTATCACAGACAATTGTGGGGCATTTCTATCATCAAATCCAATAATTCGGGTTGTTTTAATAAAAACATAACTACGGTACACCAACATAACTGCAAGCGCTAATTTTAGAAGTTCAGGAGGTAGAGGCTGTATTCTATGGGCAGTATTCATGATAAGAGAGGGAAAAATACCTAAAAAGCTTCCAACTCCTGCTGAAATCAATCCCCTTGCTGCTCCTAATAATGGGCCTTTTGCCCTGCCTTGAGGAATGCCTTTTAAAATGCGGACAACTTTTTGGTGCCAAGGAGTGATTTTAGAATCATCGCAGATCATTTTACAACTAGGACACTGATTTGTTTTTTCTAAATGAGGTTTGAGACATCCGAAATGGATCGGATGCTTGTCTCCCCCATTTGTATGCGCTACCATTTTAATCTCGGGAGATTTCTTCTTTATACTTACTACGTGACGTTTGCTAAAACGTGCTCTGGAAGGAACAGCTTTATCTACTTTAGGCAATTTCGGCGGTTCATGAATGGAGCCTAAGCAAATGGGACAAGCCTTGTTCTTATTTTCTTCCGTTTTATATTCATGTGGTTTTAAGAAATAATAATAATTTTTAGATATAGTAGACATAAAAGGAAACATTTTGAGCTAAAAAAACTATAGTTTCAAGTCCTTGCTCTAAATGAAGTTCTCTCTTACACTTAAGGTAGTTTAAAAGGATATTTCTATGAACCAATTAGAGCAGCTAAAAAAGATGACCACGGTTGTTTCAGATACCGGGGATTTTGATTCTATTAAGGTCTATAAACCCACTGATGCCACAACCAACCCATCTCTGATTTTAGCAGCAACAGGACAGCCGCAATACGCCCCATTAGTAGAAGAAGGCATTCGCTATGGCAAAAGCAAGGGCAAGAATCTAAAAGAGCAGACCGATCTTTCTTTAGAAAAGATCTTTATTAATTTTGGACTTGAGATTTTAAAAATTGTCCCCGGCAGGGTCTCCACCGAAGTTGATGCAAGACTTTCCTTTGATGTAGATGGCAGCATTGAAAAAGCAAGGCACCTGATATCTCTCTATGAAAAGGCAGGGATCGACCGAAAGAGAATTTTAATTAAGCTTGCTTCTACTTGGGAAGGAACAGTCGCAGCTAAACAGCTCGAAAAAGAGGGCATCCATTGCAATATGACCCTTCTCTTTTCTCTTCCTCAAGCAATTAGCTGCGCAGAGGCAGGGGCCACTTTGATCTCTCCTTTTGTTGGTCGTATTTTGGACTGGTATAAGAAAAATGTTAAACCTGAGGGTTATCCTCCTGCAGAAGATCCCGGTGTGAAATCTGTAACAAGGATCTATAACTACTTTAAGAAGTTTGGCTATAAGACTGTAATCATGGGCGCTTCTTTTAGAAATAAAGGAGAAATCCTAGAGCTTGCTGGATGCGATCTTCTAACCATTGCTCCTGCTCTTCTAGAAGAACTAAAAGACTCATCTGACCCAGTCACTCGAAAGCTGGACCCCAAAAAAACAGATCCCACTCTTCAAAAAATGCATATGGATGAAAAGACCTTCCGCTTTCTTCTCAATGAAGATGCGATGGCCACTGAAAAGCTTGCTGAGGGCATCCGCAAATTCAGTGAAGACATCGTCAAACTAGAAAAACTTATCCAAGCCAAAATCTAATAAGGAATTAAGAATAGAAGAAAATAGCAGGGATAACAGGATGTTCAGGATATTTTATTATCCTGTCAATCCTGTCATCCCTGCTTATTATTATGCTTCGGAGAGGGCTAGGCCTTCGTTAGTAAAATCGAAGACAAGCTCTTCCTCCATTTCGCGGTCAACGTAGGTTTTCACCTTCCTATGATATTCATAGCCTGTTCCGCCTGGGATCATATGGCCCATAATGAGGTTGGCTTTGAAATCAAGGAGGTAGTCGGTCTTTCCTTCGCTAGCAGCGTCGGTAAGTACGCGGGTAGTTTCTTGGAAAGAAGCCGCTGAAACGAATGATTCGGTTCCAAGAGATGCCTTGGTGATACCGAGGAGGACAGGGGCCGCTTGAGCGGGTTTGCCGCCTTCTGCGATCGTCTTTCGGTTCATTTCGTGGAAGCGTTTCTTATCTACATCTTCGCCATAGAGGAAGGTAGTGTCGCCCGGATCGGTGACTTTTACTTTCTGTAGCATTTGGCGGATGATGATCTCAATGTGCTTATCATTGATATCCACACCCTGCAGACGATAGACCTCTTGTACCTGGTTCACAAGGTACTTTTGAAGTTCTCTTACGCCGCAGACATCAAGAATTTCTTGAGGTACGACGAGACCGTCTGTTAGCTGCTGTCCTTTGACAACCGAGTCGCCTTTTTGGACGAGCATGTGCTTTGTAAGAGGAATGAGATGCTCCTCTTCCATGCCAGACGCTTCATCGCGAACGACAAGGATACGGCGGTTCTTTTGAACGCCTTTGAAGTCTACAATACCATCCAGTTTCGCGATCTCAGATGCGTCTTTTGGTTTCCTTGCTTCAAAAAGCTCGGCAACTCTGGGGAGACCCCCTGTGATGTCGCGAGTTTTAATAGCGCCTCTTGGCAACTTGGCAAGGACCACGCCCGCTTTTACAAACTGCCCTTCTCGGACTGCAATTACAGCACTTGAAGGAATCGCATAGGTACCTACAAGCTCAGTGTACTCTGAATCGGTGTAGATTGTGATTTGAGGATGTAGTTCCCCTCTATGCTGTTTTACAATCAGTTCGGTTTGGCCTGTCTGTTTGTTGACCTCTTTTTGCGTAGAGATACCTTCGACCAGGTCTTCATATTTGACATAACCAGGACGTTCGCAGATGATCGGACTGCTGTGCTGTTCAAGCTCTGCAATCTTCACGCCTTTTTTGACTTTAGCACCATCTGCAATGAGGATTTTGGCTCCTACTTCCAAGTGGAAAGATTGAAGAGGCTCGATCGATTTGGTCGCGAGTAATCTCTTATAATCTTCTAAAGCTCTGTTTTCATCACGCACGACATGGAGAGATCCATTTTTGTTCAAGACAAGGAAGTTTCCATCTTCGTCTTGCACAACGCGTAGGTCGATATAAACAAGTACGCCATCAAAATCAGACTCCAACTCCGGAGTAAGGATTGCAGATGCAATACCGCCCGAGTGGAAGGTTCTCATGGTAAGCTGCGTGCCAGGTTCACCGATAGACTGAGCTGCGATTGTACCGACAGCTTCGCCCATGCCGACCAAGCTCCCTGTTGCCAGGTTTAGGCCGTAGCATTTTGAACATACTCCCCTTCTGCTTTCGCAAGTGAGCACAGAACGGATACGTACGCTCTCAATACCGGCATCATCGATAGCTTCTGCTTGGAGAGCTCCGAGCACATCGCCTGCTTTTGCAAGCTTTTTAGTACTGTCGCCCGGTTGATAAATCGAATCGCATACGGTTCTTCCAAAGATACGGTCTTTTAAGTGAAGAAGCTCTTCTTGACCTTGTTTGATCGCGCCTACTTCAATTCCATTTAATGTTCCGCAATC
>DATIJO010000217.1:0-10079 GCA_035478555.1 Chlamydiales bacterium | reverse complement strand
GACGTAGGGTGGCGGATAGAAGATAGAGAAGAGAGAAATATTATCCCTCTATCGGACTATACAATAGCATTAAAAGAAGAGGGTGGAGAGGTTACTGTTGAAGGAGAACTTCACTTTAAGGATAACAAGGTAGCTTTATCCCAGGCCTTTCCTCACATAAAAGATCGGCCATCCCTATTGAATTTAGGGGATAAAAAAGCAGCCTTTCTGCATCCAAAGATCATTAAAAGCCTTCCTAAATCCCTAAAGCTTCCAAAATCTGCCCTTCCTACCTTGAAGCCTCTATTAGAAGATAAGAGGGTAGAGTGGGAGGAGAAGATCAAAGGGGTGATCGATGGCTTTATCGGAATAAGAGAAGCGCCAGACTTTCATCTACCTTTCAAGGCAAAGCTCTACTCCTACCAACAGGAGGGTGTGAACTGGCTCTATTTTTTGTATCAAAATGGTTTTGGAGGTCTTCTTGCGGACGAGATGGGGCTAGGTAAAACTATCCAGATTCTGGCATTTTTTGCCTGCCTTAGGACAAATTTGCCTATCTTGGTCGTGACCCCTTCTTCTTTAATCTATAATTGGAAGGCAGAGATAGAAAGGTTTATCCCGGATATAAAACCTTATCTCCATATTGGGCAGCAAAGATCTATGAATAAGGGAGCTAAGGTTATCCTGACCACTTATTCTATCTTAAGGCAGGATGATGAGCTTTTTAAGAAGCTCTCCTTTTCCTGTGTTGTTCTGGATGAGTCATCTGCAATAAAAAACGATGGCTCTTTAACTGCCCAAATAGCTTATCAATTAAAGGCAGAGGCAAAATTTGCCCTTAATGGCACTCCGATTGAAAACTCAATGGACGAGCTCTGGTCCCAGTTTCATTTTGTTCAGCCAAGTCTTTTAGGAGATAAGAAGACTTTTTTAAGCAGTGCGGGGAATATTAAAGAGAAGATACGCCCTTTTTTCCTGAAAAGGACCAAAACCCAAGTAGATATCCAGCTTCCACCTAAGTTTGAACAGATCGTTTGGGTAGAGATGGAGAAAGAAGAGAGAGAGCTCTATGAAAAGTTTCAAAATGATGCGGTAAAACTATTAGAGGAAGGGGAAAGTCAGCCCCTTCAGATCTTAGAAAAGATCTTAAGGCTAAGGCAGATCCTTTGCCATCCTAAGTTACTTGATGAGGAGATGCCCTCTTCCAAGTTTGAGCTCTTTATGCAAGATATAGAAGCTATGTATGAGCAAAAGAGCAAAGTGCTTATCTATAGCCAGTTTACCCAAATGTTAAAACTTATGGCTAAAGAGTTTGAGAGTAGGGGATATCAGTATCTTTATTTAGATGGGGAAACACCTGCTGAAGAGAGACAAAAAAGAGTTACTTCATTTCAAAACGATCCTGAAAAGCTACTCTTTATCATCAGTTTAAAGGCAGGCGGCGTTGGTCTTACTCTAACTGCAGCAGACTATGTCATCCTCTATGATCCCTGGTGGAATGAAGCTATAGAAGAGCAGGCAGCTAGCCGTGCTCATAGGATTGGAAGGGATAAATCTTTGATTATTAAGAAGTATCTTACCCTCCAATCCATAGAAGAGAATATGCTTTCCTTAAAAAAGCATAAACTGGAGCTATCTAATCTTGAAGTTAGTAGCTTAAGGCTCAATAAGGAGGATTGGACTCATCTTCTGAAATAATATCCCCCATCTCTTCTTCTATCTCAATGAGCTCTAAAGCAGCTTCTTTCAAGGTCTTAATTCCATCCGAAAAGCCAAGTTTTCGGGCAAGTTCATCTAAAAAACGTATCTCTGCAGTTAGCTGGTCATTTACTGTTTCTAATTTAGCGATTTTTTTTAAGAGATCTTCTTGTTTCATAGATCCTCCAAGTTCTCGCTAATAACTGCTGCAAAAAGTGTGCCAAGGAGAAAAAAAAGTGAATAACATGATGCTCGGAGCTTTAGTCTCGGCTCTTTAGGGCCGAGTAAGCCGAGCTATCTATTTAAGCAGAGGCCAAAGGCCCTGCCTCCTTAACATGGAGGAATCTCCTTTCTTCTAGGAAGGAGTTCATCAATTTAAAAATTTCTATTAATTGGAATTGAACAATTATCTATCGTTGATTTAGAGTTTTTTATAGAAATGCTTAAACCAAAACAAGGTGGTAAAGATATGAAAAAGCTGATTGCTATACCTGCAGGACTAATTGCAGGGTTACTTATTACTAGTACATCATGTACTCAGTCAACCCCGCAAGCTCCAACCCCACCAGAGAAAAAAATACACACGCAGCAGCCTATGGAGCAAGAGCAGCAAAATGAAGAGGAGATGATGCATGAAGAGCAAAATAGAGAACAACCCCCTATGGGATGCGGTTCATGCTCAAGTAGTAACTATGAAGAATCATCCAGCCATGTGGATGAAAAGCAAGATGAAAGTGTGACCTCTTTATCCGCTCCTGCAAAAGAAGAGAAATCTTCTCTTATTTTTGAACAGAGCATTGAAGCTAAACCAGTTTTAGAAAACACAAAATAAGACAAATCTTAAACGTGCTCAATAGATCTTATTGGGCACGCTCATATTCCAAAAGATGCTTTTTTATCTCAATATCAGGGGTAAATCCTCCCAGATTGCCATTGGAGCGAATGACTCTATGGCAGGGAAGAAATAGAGGGAAGGGATTTTTCGATAAGGCGCTGCCTACAGCTCTACTAGCTTGTGGTCTGCCTATGTGCATTCCTAATTCAGAATAGCTTAGAGTGGTCCCTTTAGGAATAGATCCCAAACCATTCAGAACTTGAGTATTAAATGGTTTCATTTCTTCAGAAAATGAAAAGGGCAATGTTGGAAGAGGCTGATTATCAGTATAAGCCTTAAGCCAATCATGAATTAAGGCAGTTAGCGAATTATCGCCTGTGATCTGAAGCTGAAAGGAGCCAGCTAAAGTAATCTGGCTCCTTTTAATTTTTTTAGATTGTACTTCTACTTGGAGAAGTACCTTAGGAAAATTATTCAACTCTGTTCTCTTGAGAAGCTGGTTCCATTTCTGCAATGAAGCTAGTATCTTCTACTGGAATAGTAGAATCTATTTGTGGAGGAACCATGGGTTTATCTTTATAAAACCAATTGGTCTTACTCTCTTTCCCAATATATGCGATGGAGGGGCCATGTTTTAGATCGTCCATATAAGCTGTTTCAGAGATAAGCCTTCCTTCATCATCAAATCTTTTTTCAACACCATTCTTTTTTCCATTCGCGTATGGGATTTCAAGAAATGGGATACCATCGCGGTAGCAGATTTTTTGTCCATCGAGTACGCCCTTGTTCCATTGGGTGATCATATTCAGATCGCCGTTTGGAGTAAAAATTTTCTGCTCCCCATGCAAGAGGTAGTTGTCAAATTGAGAGATAGATTCAATCTCTCCATTGGGATGAAAGGTAATCCTTTGGACAAGGTTACTTTTCTCCATTTGATCTTTTAGAAGAAGTTTTCCCAGGCGGTCACGTTTTACACGAAGGCCTGTGCCATTTTCAATAGTAGACTCTACTTCACCTAAACTATTGTAGTAGCTACCTTCAACAAGGCTATCATTTTCATATTCTTCAACGCTTAAAGGGGCTCCATTTTGATCCCAAAAAGTAACTACTTTACGGTTATCAAACTCATAGGCAACTTCCTGGATTGGTACGCCCTTTTTATCATTGATCACCTCTTTCATGAGAGTGCCTTGATCATAGATAGCTATTTTCTCAGGAGTATTGCTTTGCGGAAAAGTATAGCTGGAAGGGCCATGAAGAACGCCATTTTCAAAACTCTCAGTGACCTTCACGCCATTTTCTAGGAGAGTCACTACTTTTCCATCGCTCTCTCTTTCATTCCATTCGTTCTTAGAAACATCAAAACCATATTTATGAATGTATCTTTGCGAGACCACGTTGTTATAAGAACTTGTGCAAGCAGAAAAAACTGTTGCAAGAGCGATAATTGGAATCACTTTTTTCATTTCACCCTCCTAAGAGTGCTGAAGTAAAAATTTTCTCAATCTTAGTATTTAGAAGGTTATTATGGCAAGTTATTAAGAATGGATTCACAAATGCGATTGTGCTCTTTTTCAGCCTCTTCAAAAGTAAGAGTTTTATCTAATCTACGATAGACAAAACGGAAGGTAGCGTTTTTCTTGCCGATCCCAATTTTGTCGCTTTTGTAAAGCGATGTTAATTCCACTTTTTCTAAGAGAGTGGAATGAAGAGCAGAAATCTTCTCTAAGATCAGAGCGATGGGAAGTTCGTCTGGTAGGGTAATGGTCAAATCTCTTTCGGAGCCGGGATAGATGGGAAGCGCCACAAGTTTATGAGAGGTAGGAGCAAGTTTAAGCAGGGTAAAGAGATTGCATTCGCTATAAAATACTTTTGTTTTTATATCGCATTTATCCAAAAGAGCTGGATGGATTTCTCCAAGTACTCCTATCTCTTGGCCTTCGATCCAGAGAGATGCCTGGCGGAAAGGGTGAAAAGAGGGGTGTGAAGAGGAGGTAAATTTAGCCTTATCTAAAAGAGAAAGAGAGAGAAGCAGGTTTTCAACAACTCCCTTGAGTGAGAAAAAATCCACTTCCTTCCCATTGTCAAAGTGAGGAGGGATTTCTTTCCCCATTAAAACAATAGCAGCCATATTTTGTTCGAGGTACTTCTCATCTTTTTTAAAATGGATGCGTCCTAGCTCAAATCCTCTTACCTCATTATTTTTATGGGATAAGTTGTATTTCAAGACTTGCAAAACTCCCGGAAGAAGTGAGGTACGAAGGAATTTATGCTCTTCCGATTTTGAATGCAGGACCTCAATTTGACCGCTGTCTTGCACAAGGGAAGCTAAGCTAGGACTAATAAGATCGGCCGTCAATATTTCGGTGAGATTTTGAGAGACGAGGGTTTCCCGTATTTTTTGTTCAAAATGAAAGAAAGGATGGTTAGGGACAGATGAGTGGGTAAAATAGGGGGGAGTTAATTCAAAATGATTGTAGCCATAAATACGAGCGATCTCTTCAATCAGGTCTATCTCAGCATTTAGATCAAATCGAAAGGCAGGAACTGAAACTAGGATTTCTTGGTTTTCTATTTTGCAGTCAAACCCTAATCTTTTAAAAATTCCTTCCGCTTCTGAAAGGCTGATCTTCTGTCCAAGGATGCTCTCTACTCTCTTGATACGGCAGCGAATTTTTTTAGGCAGAAATTCTTTTGTTTGCAAATTAGAGGCTTTAGAGATTTTTCCTCCGGCTACCTTTTGCATCAAAACAGCTGCTGCGTCTAAGGCAAAGAGAGTGCCATTAGGATCGACCCCTTTTTCAAATCTCTGGCTGCTATCTGATCGCACGCCTAGCCGCTTGGCAGTTTTTCGGATCAAGGCAGGATCAAAGAAGGCGGATTCAATGAGAATCTCTTTTGTTTCCTCTGTGACGCCGCTATTTAATCCTCCCATGATACCGGCTAGGACTAACGGCTTTTTCTGGTCTTTGATGAAAAGGCTTCCCTTTGGAACGGTTCTTGTTATCTCATCTAAGAAGTGAAAAGAAATCTCTTCTGATGAGAGCTCAACTTCTACTTTTCCTTCAATCTTGCCCAAATCAAAAGCATGCAACGGCTGGCCATATTCCATCATGATCAAGTTGGTGCAATCGACAATGTTATTGATCGATCTAAGCCCAAGAAGTTCGACTTTTCTTTTAAGCCAGATGGGGGAGGGTCCAACTTTTACTCCATGCATGACCCGGTAAGCATATCTTGGGCACTCTGCAGCTTTAATAGAAACTAGATGTGCAGGAAGAGAGATCTCTTCTTTGACAGGATAGACAGGGATTTGAAGAGGGATTTTCCAGAAGGCTGCGAGTTCTCTGGCAATGCCGAGCACGCTTTGACAGTGTCCTAAATTGGGAGTAAGCGAAATATCTAAAACAGGATCCCATAAGATGGAGACTAAATCTGTGCCGACTGGAATTGTTTCATCTAATCTATAAACCTGTTCCTTATCTTCGGAAATCCCTAGTTCAAAACCTGAGCAGAGCATGCCGGATGAGTGAATGCCTCTAATCTCTGCTTTTTCAATGGTTTTGACTGAGCCCTCAGAAAAAAGCTTTGCGCCGGGAGGAGCAAAAGCGACTCTCTCTCCTTTTTTGCAGGTTGGATCTCCGCAAACGATAGAGTAGTTCTTTTTCCCATCTGTCATTTCCAAAAGAAGAAGCCCTTTTTCAGGCTTGACTGAGAGAATCTCTCCGCAAACCACATGGAGAAAGGAGGGTTCTTTATTTAAGATCTTCTCAACTTCTAGGCCCAGCAAAGTGAGGCTATCTGCAACCTCGTCTGCATCTTTTTGGACACCAAGATAAGTCTTTAGGTAAGAGAGTGGTAGTTTCATAAGGATGTGATTTTATCCAAAACAATCATTTTTTTACAGGATCATAGCCTCCGGGGTGGAGGGGATTACACTTAATAATTCTTTTTATAGTCATCCAGGTTCCTTTCAGGGCCCCATGTGTAGAGATTGCATCTACCGCATAGTCAGAGCAGCTTGGATAGAATCTGCAGCATTTACCAAAAATAGGAGAAAGCATAAGTTGATAAAGTTTAATAAGAACAAGAATAAGCTTTTTCATATAGGGAAAAATATGTCTACTTTTGCGGAATTTTTAAAGTCTTTTGTTCCTACGGTGGAAGAAAAAAGTTGCCAGTCTAATAAGGCGCTTTGGATTTTGGAGACTACGGGCCTCCCTGATGCAGCGGACCTCAAAGCATCATTGGATGTAGAACTAAAAATGCTTTTCAATGATAAAAAAACCTATAAAAAGCTTTTAGGGTGGGAAAAAGAAAAACTATCTAAAGAGCAAAAAAGACAGTGGAATGTTCTTGTCAGGGCCTTTAAGCAAAATATGCTACCTGAAGAGCTCATCAAAGAAATTACCAAAAAAGAGACCGAGCTTTCTTTACTTTACGCAACCTTCCGTCCTCAATTTGAAGGAGAGAAAATTGGTGAAAATGCCATTCGTGAAATTCTCTCAAAAGAAAAAGATCCTAAAAGAAGGCAAAAGGCATGGGAGGCATCCAAAGAGATCGGCGATGTTTTAGGTCCAAGGATCAGAGAACTGGTCAAATTACGAAATAAAGGCGCAAAAGAGCTAGGCTATAAGAACTATTTTGAGATGCAGCTAGATCTTCAGGAAGTAAAAGAAGAGTGGCTCATGAACTTTTTAGATAAGCTCTTTGACTCTTCCAAAAAGGCCTACAACAAAGTAATAGATGAAGTTGAGAAGAAGCAAATGAACCTCTTCTCAGTCTCTAAAAAGGATCTCGGCCCTTGGGCTTGGAGCGATCCTTTTGGACAAGAAGATCCTCTCGATACTCATGAACTAGATAATCTCGTTAAGGAAGTAGATATTGAAGCCGTAGCCAAGAAATCCTTTCAAAAGATGGGCTTTGATGTGGAAGGGATTTTGAAACGAAGCGACATGTATGAAAAGCCAGGTAAAAATCAGCACGCCTTCTGCATCCATATGGATAGAAAAGGAGATGTCCGTACGCTGAACAACATTAAACCCTCCATGCGCTGGCTTGAAACTGTGCTTCATGAACTTGGCCATGCGGTCTATGAATTAGGATATGATCAAAAACTTCCTTGGCTTTTAAGAGAGCCCCCTCACATGATCCCAACAGAAGCGATGGCCCTTCTTTCCGGCAGACAGGCCTATTACACCTCCTTTTTAGAAAAGGTCTTAACTGATGCAAAGAAGAAAACCGCCCTTATGAAAAAGGCGGAAGAGAGCCTAAGAAGACGCCAGCTCATCTTCAGCAGATGGGTGCTTGTCATGACCTATTTTGAACAAAAACTCTATCAAAATCCTGACGCCGATCTAAACGAGATCTGGTGGTCATTAGTAGAAAAATACCAAGGCATTCCAAGGCCTAAAAATAGAGCAAAGAAAAATGATTGGGCAGCAAAGTACCACATCGGTCTTGCTCCTGTTTACTACTATAGTTATCTACTTGGCGAGGTCTTAGCCTCCTCTATTCAAGAGAAAATTCCTGGCCTCTTTACTCAGGAAGCAGGGGAGTTTTTAGGAGAAAAGCTCTTTTCACCTGGCAACCTCTACCCTTGGGATGAATTAGCCAAAAAGATGTTAGGAAAGCCCTTAGATCCTGCGCCTTGGGTAAAGGAGTTTGCCTAAAAATCTCTTGTTGGGGTAAATTATCTACTAATTTTCCACGCGAAGGTGGTGGAACTGGTAGACACGCTACCTTGAGGTGGTAGTGGGAGTGATCCTTTAGGGGTTCGAGTCCCCTCTTTCGCAATTACCCTTTATAAGACTTCTTTATAGCTTCACCGGCCTGCTTCATCTGGTTGAGATTCAGATGATGAATCGCAGTCATTAGCTTTTCGCCATTTTTCCCAATAGAGAACTTCATTCTATTGCTAAACTCTTCCGCTTTCATAGCTATTGAAAAGAGATCTTCTTGGTGATGATGGATCAGATGATAGATCTCATCGATCTGCTCTTTTAGTGCATGCTTTAATGAAGAGTGGCCCATATGCTTCTTTAAATTCTCAATGACGCCCTCATTGTCGTACAAAAAGGACATCACTTCAAAAAAATGCTTCCAAAGCCCTTCCCATTCTTTCTTGGGATCGTTTTCCATCTTTTTTATAGGAGTAACCATACCCTTTTCTTAATATAAAAAAGATTTTCAGTCAAAGTGCGATCTGTTCTTGGAAAATTGAAAGGATCTTAGGGAGAAGGGTAGAGGGGAGTTGCAACACCGCTAAACTTGAGAATGTCTCTGCAAAGGCGAGCTGCAACAGGATTTGCCATTCTTCGGAAGAAAAATAGGTGCCGGACGGCTTACAACCGCGGCAGAAAGAATCTCCTCGGTAAAGATAGAGAGGAGAGTTAGAACATTCCGAACAGTGGGGAAGAAGACGGAGAAGCCCATCATGAGATAGGATTTTTAGGGCAAAGCTTGAGGCGAGAGTATCAGGAGAGCTAAAGGTTGAAATTCGTGAAAGATAGGAAAGTAGTAGCTCGTAGATTTTACGAGCAGGTTTTCCTGGCATCTGAGAGTCGATAATGAGCTTTAACAGGGTTGCTCCTGCTTGAAGATGGTCATAGCTTTGCCTGAGAGGAAGAAAATAGTTTACGATCTTTACTTCTACCAAAGAAAAGAGATCTGAATGTTTTTTTTGATAGACGATCTCCATCTGGGAAAAGGGAGAGCTTAGGGGGCGTGAGAGCTTGCTTGGAGAAATAAGGGAGATCAACCCTTTTGTTTTGGTAAAGGCCTTTAGAATCCTCTTGCCCTTCAAATAGGGGGTAGATGCGATCAGTATGGCTTCGTCTTTGTCTTCTTCCATAAAAAGCTTTATCATGCTAAATTAACAGGCTTTACTATCCAATAGTTTTGCACCGATAGCTCAACCGGATAGAGTACTTGGCTTCGGACCAAGTGGTTAGAGGTTCGAGTCCTCTTCGGTGCAACCTTTCCTCTTTTATTGAATTCTAAAATCCTTTATATTTTTTAAGTATGAGAAGAAAAAAAATCTTGTCACCTTTTATCGCTGTAGGTCTATTAGTTTCTGCTGTCTTTTTCCTTTTACAGATTTTACCGATCCCATGGCAAAAGAGAAGTGAAATAGAGGTAGTGACCGATAGCGTTATCCCTCGTATTCCACCTCAGGATGCAGGCCGCATCTATCATATGCTGCAAGGCATTGATTCTCTTTTTGCAGAACAGAACATTACCTATTGGATCGGCGGAATGACCCTTTTAGGGGCAGTGCGCCATCAAGGGCTTATCCCTTGGGATAAAGCTGCAGAGATACAGGTGTTCCTTGAAGATGGAAAAAGGATTGAGGATCTCTATCCCGAATGGGAAAAATTAGGTCTTCAATTGGAGGAGATTCCGCAAGGCATAAGGCTGATCTCTTTGCATAACCCTTCTCTTTTTATCGATATTGCCTATGTCTACAATGAATCAGGGAAGATCAAACCTAGAAATACGGAAGCTTTTTGGGAACAGGATGAGATTTTTCCATTAGAAGAAACTGCTTTCGGCCCGCTTCATCTTA
>DATIJO010000216.1:0-3079 GCA_035478555.1 Chlamydiales bacterium | reverse complement strand
CCTACACGGTCCACTAATTTGGTTTCATCTACGATCACAACCATTTCATTGCTGGAACTTGCAAGGATTTTCTCTCGAACATGGGCCCCGCCTCCCCCTTTGATCATTCTCTTTTGAGGATCGATCTCATCTGCACCGTCGACGGTGATATCAATATGGGAGACGTCATTAATATCATAGACTTCAATGCCCCCTTTTTTTGCCCTTTCTAAAGAAGCATGGGAACTAGAAACTGCTTTTATTCTAAGGCCTTTTTTAACGCGCTCTACCAGATGATCGATAAAATAGTTAGCAGTAGATCCGGTCCCAAGACCAACGATCATTTCCTGTTGAATGAGCTCAGCCGACTTTTTACCAACAGCTTTTTTTGCTTCTTCTATCCCTGTCATTTTTTTCTCATTTTCCTTAAATGTTGACTGGAAAAAAGTTTTTACTCAAGTAAGTTTTTTGATTGCAAATTTAAAGTTTTTTTATTAAACTTGGGTTCCACAACCTGGAGATTTTTTATGGTATCCGCTGCTCTACAAGATGAAGAAGAAAAAAAATTTGCAGAAGAAAGCATCCAAACAAAAAGAGCAAGAGATAAACTAAGAAAGCAATTTGAGGCACTAGAGAGCAAAATCACAACAGAAGCTATCAAAAAGAAATCACAAGAAATTCACCGCTGGATTACTAGACATGCCCACACGCGTATTGCGCTAAAGGAAAAAAATATCTGTCTATTTGACGAGAATCAAAATGCCGCAAAAGTTTCCGATAAAATCGCAAAACTTAGCCAACAAATCAAAGAAACAAACCAATAAATTTGAAGCAATGAAATTGCTTCCTCCACACTTTTGACTTCTGCCTTTTGACTTTTTAATAGCTGATATTAAACTTGTTCAGAGCAAGTTTTAGAATAGAGTCAACTGCCTCTTGGGCATCATCTCCTGATGCCTCAACACGGATTTTTGATCCCCTTTCAGCAGCTAACATAAGGATGCCCAAAAGGGATTTGGCATTTACCACATAATTGCGGTAGAAAAGGCTGACCTTGGAGCTAAATCCTGCAGCACATTTTACAAGTTCAGTAGAAGGCCTGGTGTGAAGGCCTTTATCATTCTTAACGACGAATGTTCCTACTACTTTTGGATTCTTCTTTTCAGCCATAGATAGGGATTTAATACAGATTTTCGGATTTTTCCGCAAACCTATTTTATTAGTTTTTCTAATTCATCCACTAAATAGGCAAAGTGTTCCAAAGCAGAGCGCACAGGATCTTCCGAACGCATATTAACGCCTGCTGTTTGGAGGAGGTCAATGGGATATTTGGATCCTCCCGAAGAGAGAAACTCAAGGTATTTTTCTTTTTTACCTCCATCCTTCAAAACTCCTTGCACAAGAGCAAGCGCTGCGGATATGCCGGTAGCATATTGATAGACATAGAAATTATAGTAAAAATGGGGAATGCGGGCCCATTCCATAGATAATTGATCATCTAAGACAACATCTGGGCCGTAGTATTCTTGATTTAATTGTAGATATTCCTTTTTTAGGAGCTGCGGAGTTAAAGGTATCCCTTTTTCAATGAAATCATGGATCTTTAATTCAAATTCCGCAAAAAGGGTCTGTCTAAACAGCGTTCCTCGAATAGCGTCAATGGCATAGTTGATTAAATAGGCTTTTTCTTTGGATGTTTTTGCTTTTTTCAATAGTAAATGAAGAAGAAGTTGTTCATTCAAAGTAGAAGCAACTTCCGCAACAAAAATGGGGTATTGGGAATAGATATAGTTCTGATGTGTGCGGCTTAAATAGGAATGCATGCTGTGGCCAGCTTCATGGGCCAAGGTAAATACATCATTTAAAGTATTGTGATAGTTCATCAAGATATAGGGCATGCTATCATAGCATCCGCTTGAGTAGGCGCCGGACCTTTTCCTTTTATTTTCAAATATATCTACCCATCTGTCCTCGTTAAGCCCCTTTTGCAAGATGGTTTGATATTCAGCTCCTAATGGAGCAAATGCTTCTAAGATCGTTTGACTCGCTTCTTTATAATCCATCTCCCAATCGATATCCGAGACGATAGGGATATAAAGATCATAGACTCTTAGCTCCTCTACCCCTAAAGCCTTTTTTCTTAATTTCAGATATTTATGAAGAGGTTGAATATGTTTTTTTACGGCTGCGATCAGATTATGATAAACGGATAGGTCGATATTATGAGGAAAGAGGGCAGCTTCAACACAGCTTTTATAATTTCGGGCGGTTGCTATATAGAAATGGTTTTGTACTTGCCCCTGAAGAAGTTCAGCAAGAGTATTTTCATGCTGTAGATAGCCATTATGCAAAGTAATATAGGCATTTTGTCTTAAAGTCCTATCGGGGTTTTTTAAATGGGAAAGATAGAGACCATGAGATAAGGGATGGGACTGCCCCTTGGAGTCCAAAATGTTAGGAAATTTTAAATCAGCATTATTGAAGGAGGAAAAAGCTCGATGAGAGACCTCCAATGCCTTTCCACTAAGAGAAAGAAGCTTTTCCTCTTCTTCAGTTAAAGTGTGGTTTCGCATTCTTCGAATTTTTTCTAAGAAAAACGCATATTTTTTTACCTGAGGAGCAGCGATCAATTTTTTAAAGTCGTTATCGGAAATTTTTAATAGTTCAGGCTCGATCCAGGAGGTTTCCATTTGAAAGTCATGAAGGACATTGGAAATAGAAGTATTGGCCTTTTTCATCTCCTCATTTCCTAAATCTTCATCATACCGCAGATGAGAATAGGTATAGAGCTTAGCTAACACCCTATCGATATCAAAATAGAGTTTAAGCGCATCGGAGAGTTTTTCCGGGCTGCTATGCAAAGAACCTTTATATTGCTCCAGCTCCGGCCATCTGGGCGCAGATTTTTTGCCGCAAAGCTCAAACTGCTTTAACCAATCATGGAAATTGGGATACATGGCTTCCACATTCCATTGATGTTCCTTGGGAACTTCAGTTCTATCCAAGATCATTGCAACCTCCGTAAAAGAAATAGATTAAAGGAATCAAAATTTATCTTCCACCCCGTTCCCGTTTGCGTTTGCGTTTCCGTTTTCCGATC
>DATIJO010000215.1:0-3335 GCA_035478555.1 Chlamydiales bacterium | reverse complement strand
AATGCGGCAGGGACTCCGTCACCTGCAAGAATAGATAGCTCGGTTCACTCGGCCCTAAAGAGCCGAGATTGCGTTTCGAGCAGCCTGGTTCAAAATCTCATAGAGACTTTTACTCGGATAGGTTCAACTTGACTAGAAACGCTTAAAAGAGCGATCCTGAGAGAGAGTAGTAGGAGAAAAAATAGATGGCAGAACGAGTTGGGCCTATTCGGCATTCCACTTCTGAAAAAAGTCAAAAAGAAATTCCTGATAAGGACCGCTTTAAAAAAGAGCTTACAGTAGAAAAAGTAGGCGAGATCGATGCGGATCAAAAGAAAAGAAAGAGAGAGCGTGCGGCTCCAAGCGATGATGATAAAGTAAAAAAAACGGGGCGAGAAGAGGTTCAAAAGGCCTATTCTCCCTATGAGCCTCAGTTTCATTCTACCGCTCTTCAGAGTGATCTTTTTGGCAGGAATACTAAAGTGCTAAAAGAAACACCCGTCTCTGATTTTGGCTCTCCAATCCCTTCCATGATCCCCTCTCCCTCCGGCACTATCGATGATGAGGAATCTTCCAGGCTCCCCTCTTCTCAAGATTTTTATAAAAATTATACCTCTGAAAGACCTGTGGAAACCAGAAGAGACCGACCTATCGAAAGAAGAAGAGAGGCGCAGCAAGACAGGACAGAAGAGAGAGAAAGCCCTGAACCTACCGGAAAAAAAGAAAAAGGGAAAAAAGAGAAAGAGTTCCTGGGAAAAGCGGAAAAAGAAATGTTTGAAGAGATGCCTTCAAAGCCTGGCAAAGAAGAGTTCCCCTTCCTTGTAAAAAAAGGAAAAGAAGGAAAGCCCCAAAAAGTAGAGGCAGAAACTTTTGAAGAAGAAGCTATTCCTCCTCCTTCTAGAGAAAAAAGAGAAAAGGTCTCCTTTAAAGAAAAAAGAGAAGAAATTAAGGAAGCCCCCTACGTCCCTCCATTAAAAGAAGGAAAAAAGGTAGAAAAGCACATCCCTGCAAAGAAAGAAAAAGAGATCGAAGAACCTCCTTTCTATAGAGAAAAAGAACCTAGAGAAGAAAGAGCACAGCCTCTTCCAAAAAGGGCTTTTCCTAAAGAGCAACCACTTGGCGCTCCAGCAACACCTGAGTTTTTCTCACCGATTTTTATTGTTACTACTACAACTAAAATAAAACCCGAGAAAAAGATGGCGCCTTCCCTTACAGAGGCAGTCACTTCAACTCCTCCTCCCCAATTTATGCCGCCAACCGTTGCACAAAGTGTAAGTCTCGCTGCAAATCAACTAATGCCCTATGCCAATCCTGAGCTGCAAAATCTTTTTGCTCAAATGGTCGGCACTATCACAGTGATGACTACTCCTCCCGGTATTACTGAAACAAGAGTCGTATTGAACTCTCCTGCCTTTGAAAAATCCCTATTTAATGGAGCTGAAATCGTTTTTCAAAGATATGCCACTGCTCCCGATTCCTTTAACATTACCCTGACCGGATCAAACGCTGCGGTAAACCTATTCAATGCCAATCTACCCGCGCTTTATAGCGCCTTCCAAAAAGGCCATTTTAAATTCCGCATCGGGAAATTAGAAACCTCTTATGAGAGTTCCCGTCCTGTCTTTAGAAGAAAAGAAGGCGGAGAGGGCGGCGGCGCAGGAGAAAGAGGTAGGAGATAGTGGAAAAAGTATTTCCCTGGATAAAGGAAATCCCCTCTGCATTATTGGATCTGGATGAAATTCCACTTCTTGGATCGGGCTTTGCCCTTGATTTCAAAGAATTTTCTTCCACCCTTTCAGGCATTCTTCAAGTCTCTCCTCTGGACATTGAAGCTAAAGAAAGAAGGTGGGTAATGGCTGAAGCCCTTCAAAAAGAGGTAAAAGAAGATATTATTGTTCCCTTTTCAGCATCTCCTGTGGAAGGAGAGGTTTTCTGGGCCATGTCAAAAGAGGATGTGGACAAATTGACCTCGTGGATCTTAAGTAAAGAGACTAAATCGCATCTCTCCTCTGATATTTTAAGAGAAGGCTTTTATCATTATATCCTTTTGGAAGCATTGCACTCTCTGCAAAAAAATCCCCATTTCGAACAGTTTTCCTTTCGTATGAACCCGAATGGGCTTCATTTTAAAGACGCCATGCTCTTAGTTGATATCCAAATTCGTTTAAAACGATCTTCTGTCTGGGGCAAACTACTTATTCCTCCTGATTTTAGAAAGAATTGGAAACAGTATTTTTCAGAATTGAACCCTTTTCCATTCTCTTTTGATATGGCAAATCAAATCGATCTCTCTCTAGGAATAAAAATCGCAAAAATGCCCCTTCCCTTAGAAACCTTACAAAAGTTAAAACCCGGAGATTTCCTTTGTTTGGAATCTTCCGAATATGATCCTAAAACACATCTCGGAAAGGGCATACTCGCTTTAGGGAAGCTCTCCCTATTTCAATTGAAGATAAGTGGCGGTAAATGCGAAATCCTAGAACTTATTAGCCAGCAAGAGGAAGAGGCAAACATGGAAAACCCTGAAAGCACACAAGAAGAAGCAACCCAGATCACCTCAGTCCCGTTCACTGTCACAGTTGAACTCTCCCGCCTCCGCATGACCCTGGCCAATCTAATGAAATTAGAGCCGGGCAATGTCCTTGATCTTCCCACCTCTCCCGAAGAAGGAGTAATCTTAAGCGTTAATGGCAAAATGATTGGAAAGGGCGAACTCCTTTTACTAGGCGAAAAGCTGGGCGTCAGGATTTTAGAGATTGGCAAATAAAGTCAAAAGTCAAAAGGCTAAAGGCAAAAGTATGGTGGAAGCAATTTCATTGCTTCTATTCTACATGAACCGCAGAAATGAAATTTCTGCCACGGCACTTTTGACTTCTGCCTTTTGACTTTTGCCTTCAAAATCCCCTTCAGGGGATTGTGTGAGTGGGTTTTTGCTTCTCAAAAAATCCTTACACAGTCCATACTCTCCCCCTTTTTTTATGCCCCATTTTTTTACTGAAACAACCGTTCCAGATTTTTCTTCTTTTGGAGAAGATGATACTCCCCCCATCCCTAACTTTATTGGTCCCTATAGGATAGCGGGCCTTCTCAATCGAGGAGGAATGAGTTTTCTTTATTTGGGGGTAGATCCTGAAAAGTTTGAACCAATTGCAATCAAAATTCTCCTGCCTAGATTTTTACAGCATAGAGAAATGACAGGAAATTTCCTGCGGGAGGCGGAGATCATCCGCATTGCTGACCATCCCAATATTGTAAAGCTCTACCATCAGGGGAAATGGGCAAATGGGCTCTACATTGCAACGGAGTTCATCAAGGGGATCTCTTTAAAGCAGTTCATTATGAAAAAAATGCTAAAC
>DATIJO010000214.1:0-14267 GCA_035478555.1 Chlamydiales bacterium | reverse complement strand
GTATCCCTGTTCTACCGACCATTTGGCTCCTTTTTGCACAAGATTGGCATAATCCTGTTCGCTCATCCCTCTTTCGTCCCTATGACCCCTTCCTACACCTGAAGGGACAAGCTTAAAAATAGCCTCAAGAAACGCTTTTTTATTTTTTTCAGAAATGTCAGAAAATTTCTCAGGAATGATCGCAAGCCTGACGCCGCAATTGATATCATAGCCAACACCGCCAGGACTGATCACACCGGTATCCGGGTCCATCGCCGCAATGCCGCCAATCGGAAAACCATAGCCCCAGTGAATGTCAGGCATCGCAATGCTATATCCAACGATCCCGGGCAAATAGGCCACATTTCTCACCTGCTCTAATGGTCTTTCAAATTCGATCTCTTGCATCAGTTCTTCAGTTGCGATGACAAGCCCAGGCACTCTCATACCGCCTGTTATAGGCACTTCGTAGGTTGCAGGAGCAATTTTCTTTAAGTCAAACATCGATGATCATCTCCCAAACAAGAAGATTGTTCTCTTTTTCTATATTCCCATGGAAGCTGACCGCTTTGCAGGGAGCTCCGATCTCGCTATCTGCTTTTGTTACGATTTCATTTAAGGTCATCACTACATCATCTAAAGTTTTTTCCTCTTTTGGTGGAAGATAGAAAGGCATTAACTCAGGGAATTGAAAAAAAAGCGCCTCTTCCGCATGCATAAGAAGATTTGGGATAGAAGTTCCATAAACCTTATAGGCTACATCTGCCGTGTGCTCAATCTCTTGAAAGGGAGGCTGAAAAGAATAACTCCAAAGAGACTGGTATTCGGAATTGCCCAGCGATTCGTACAAATGAATTACGCTGCAATAAAAGGGAAGTTCAGAGAAGTTCTCTTTCCACTCTTTGAAATGTTTGGGCGATCTAGCAATGGTTACATGAGGCAAAAAAGGTCTTGCATCTGCTTTAAATCCCAAATCCTTTATCCACTGAATTAATTCTTCGCGGTAGCTGATAAGCTCATTTTCTCCTTCTAGCCATTCTGCATGCCAGGAGGCAGTACGAGGAAATTTATGTGGAAGAAACAATACTTTATCAAACTTACCAAATGGAGAAAAAAGAAAGGATGGAATAGGCGGATTTAACAAAGCACTCTCGTCGTTTACTTTTCCTATATAAAGAAAAGTCATGTGGCGATTTTTTTCTGTAAGAATTCTTCCATGGGCATTGATCTCCGGCCAAGGGGCAACCGTCTCTAATCCAAAAAAAAGTGTTTTTTCCATTAACCGTATGTTAAAACAGATTCATGAAAATTTGGAAGACACCTATTTCTTTAGAATGGATTCAGAAGAAATCCAAAAACTCTCTCTCCGATCACTTAGGCATTATCTTTTGCGAAGTGGGGGATGATTTCTTAAGCGCAACTATGCCTGTGGACATGCGGACCTTGCAACCTTTTGGAATTTTGCATGGCGGCTCTTCCTGCGTGCTTGCTGAAACCGTGGGAAGTGTTGCAGGGAATTTTTGCGTCGATCAGACGGAAAAAATTTGCGTTGGCCTAGAGATCAATGTAAATCACATCAGGGCTGTTAAGACTGGCCCCATTAAGGGTGTTGCGAAACCCTTTCACTTGGGAAAAACTACCCAAGTTTGGGAAATTAAAATTTTTAATACCTATGAACAATTAACTGCAGTTAGCAGACTTACTTTAGCTGTAATAGATAAACAGTAAAAAATTTATTTAAGTAGATTTTTACTCCAAATTAAGCTATAATATTTTAATTAATATGTAGGTTTAATTATGGTCTCTTCTGTTGTAAGTTTTGTAAGGTCACTACCAGATCCTTCCGTTCAAAGGCGTTATGCGCCTCATCTCTCCATTCTTTCAGGTGCAGGACTACTCTTGAATATTGCAAGAGGTGCGTTTTTCTCTTGGAGTACTGCCCTAATGATAGCCGGGATCGCTGGGGGAATAAAAGCTAGATGGTCCATTTCTTTAACTTCAAGAATAGAGTATCTGCACAAGGAATTGATAAAAGCAAGCGTCAAAGAAATTGATAAAAATCTAATCAGTTACCAGGGAAAATTACGTGAATTAGGATTGGAACTAAAGCAATTGCCATCCAATCAAAAAACCCAATACATGCTCCAGGCCACTAATGCAATGTTTATGCTTCTTACCGTAAAGCCTGAAGAGAGACGTGCACGTCTTGCAGCACTAAAAGCAGTCCCTACTCCAGCGCCTGCAAAAATAGCCGCTGCTGTAAAACCAGTTATCGTACACAGGGAAAGAGACGTAAGTGAAGTTGCAAGCCTCCCCAAATCCCCTAAAATTAATGATCCTTTTGTGGCTTGGTTAAAGAACAATCGACGCCTCAATGATAATGCAAGATCGCTTATCATGCATGCCTACGAAAAAGCAATCAACTCCTCTAATCCTGATCAGGTTTTTTATGAAAGAATCGGAGAACTTGAGCGCGACACTTTTATCACTCAAGCGAATGGTGCTTACAGTTTAATCGAATTTCAAAAAGTCCGAGCTTTACCTCGTCCTCTCATTAGAAGTGGATCTTCTCCGTTTATTGAATTTGATCCCGGTAAGTGGAGTGGTGCATATCGTGCCCTACCACGTACGCTTGATCCCAAAACACTACGAGCAAAAAAAGGCGAATTATTAGGAATAATTCGGGACGGTACGCTGGATGCCCTAAAAGCTGGTAAATATCGCGTTCATGGCAACACTGTTCCTCTCTCTGACGTATTGACTTCGCGGATGAAGAAAGGGACCAGGCTCTATCCTGCGGCTCCTCCCCTAATCCTGGGAGACCGTTTTAAAGATACTAAAATACAAGTAATAGACAGTGATGTGATCGACGCAGCAATGAAAGCGAAAGAAAAGGGATATTCCAATCCGGTATTTATAGATATGGCATGTTACAATAATCCATGCGGAGCTTTTCTTACTAATTCTCCTGCCGGAGAAGAAAATATTGCTAGAAGGTCTAATTTATCGGACGCCTTATTCCGCGAAAAAAACCCAGATTTCTATACAAGAAGCAAAATGCAGAAGGGGTACCATATCCCTAGAGGCGGCGCGATCTATATTCCTCACCTACAAGTCTTCCGTGGAAATGAAGCTTCTGGCTATCCTTTCCTTGAAGATCCTGTAGAGCTTGCTAGCATTGCAATCGCTGCACCCGACTTAAATCCCGATCATTACAAAGGAAAAACCCTCCCTTGCAAGCCCCTTTCCCACGAACACTTTCAGTGGCTTGATCTAATAATTGAAGCATTCCTTTCTGTTGCCTATAATAACGGACATGATGCCCTTGTTTTATCTGCGATTGGCTGCGGAGCTTACAATAACGATCCAAAATTAGTAACTTCACGTTTCTCGTACATTCTTGGACAACCTAGATGGAGAGGAAAATTTGGATCTGTTTGCTTCGCGATCTTAGGCAAAGGGAAAAATTTAGATGCCTTCAATGTTTTGAATGGACATGTGCTTGGTGTACCTAATAGCAAGCCTCTCTATCGTGGTTAGTTTCTTAGTTCTATTTTATACGTTTAAGCTAGGGATCTCTCCTATGCCATCGAGTAGAAAAGCAACAAGAGCAATGCTTACACTACTTAAAGAATCTGATCCGAAAATGATCTATGAACTAGGAAGCGGGTGGGGCGGTCTAGCGGTCCAAATAGCAAAAACTTTTCCCCATGCAAAAGTAGTAGCATTTGAACTCTCTCCCATTCCCTATCTCTGGTCAAAGATCCAATCCTTTAAAATGAAAAATTTGAGCTTCTATCGAAGAGACTTTTTGCAAGAAGATCTATCATCTGCAGATACGGTTTTCTGCTATCTTTATCCTAAAGGAATGGAGCTAATAGAGAAGAAACTTCAGAAACAGATTGTCATTAGTAATAGTTTTGCTCTTCCCAATAGGAAGCCTACAAAAACTCTCTATGTGAACGACTTTTCCGCTACTCCTATCTATCGTTATGGCCCGGATACTTTCGAAGCTCTTTAATAGAAGATCTAGCTTTTTTCGATTCTAACATCTTCTCTTTCGCTCTCTTTGATCTTTTCCTCTTCTGACGGCGGATCTTTTCTATCTGTTGTTGTTTTTCACTTTTTTCTTTGAAAACCCTCTCCTCAATCCTTTCGCAAAGAAGTTTTCTCGCGTAATAGCGGTTCAGCTCGCGAGACCTTTCCCTCTGGGTCTTAACCTCAATCCCTGTGGGAATATGCTTTAGATAGACACAAGAAGAGGTCTTTTGAAGATTCTGCCCCCCGCGCCCGGACCCAAGGACAAATTTCTCCACAAGGTCCTCTTCCCTGATGCCAAGCCTTGCCATTCTCCCGGCAAGCTCATCCGTTTTTTCCTTACTAATCATAGACAATCTCCGCTATAATCAGGTTAACCTTAGGAGGAATATTTTATGAAAAAATTTTTGCTTACTCTTCCATTATTAGCAGGAACTAGTCTTTTTGCAGCCCTTTCTCCTCTTAATGAAAGTATTGTAGAAATTGGCGCTATCTTAAAAAACCCCAAATTGACCGATTCTTTGCCAACAACGGAAAACCTGCAGGAGATCATCCGTGCTGAAAACGGCTATCTGGTCATTTCTGATAATTATCAAATGGCAGTGGACATTGCCTATCAACCTGCAACTCAGCCAGGCCCTCAAAAATTTACCCTGACATTTCACTCCCCTGAGCCGCTACAAGAGCAAAAGGAATACTCAGAACCAGAGCAAGACTGACATGAGGACCGAATAGTTAAAGAAGGACTCTGTATGACGCGGTTTCGTGCTTTGGCCCTTCATTACCATTCCCTCAAAACCTAAAGTCGCAAAATCAATGGGCAGGTAGTAAACACTAAGACCACCTACCTGCTTATAGGCAGACCTTATTTTGGTCTTTAGAGGGATATCACCCTCACCAAGCATAAAGAGAGGCTGCTGGATTTTTCCTCTCAAGAAATGATACTGATAAAAGCCTGCGACCTTCCACCTACAAGCCTGAAAAAGGTCCAGCTTTCCTTCCACAAAAGGGCCATACCATTCATACAGAAAAGAGCTCGTATCAAAAAGAGGCAACTCAGACTTCGTACGCAATGACACCCTGGAATAACCGTAACCGCCCGAGATATCGAAATAAAAGAAGTCTGTTAAGGTAAAGCTATAGCCTACTTTGGGAAAGACATCCGCTTCATAGCCATAGTCATCTTTATACGCTAAATCATTAATCTCTCTTTTTCCCTTGAGCAGGATCCCATAATCGACATCCACACCCAGCAAAAGATGCTCTGCAACCGTTTCTACTCTTATGAATTCTAAAAGCGATTCCAAGTCATGCTCTTTGATATGAAAGCCCGCATGATTGGTCTTGATCCGGTCATTTCTATAGCCAATCCCAAAAGTACATTCGGTGAGCCTAGCAGATAGGGTTGAAGTCAAAAGGATAAAAAGAAAGGCAAAAAGGATTCTCATAGAAGGAAAGTCTACGCTCTCCTTCTATTCCAAACAACTCTTATCCCCGTCCTACGGGCTGGGTATGTAGATGCTTTTGGAAAGATTTGAGATTGGGGCCATGACCATCATCATAGATGGCAAAATGGACAGCTTTGAACTTACCTCTCCATTTAGGCTGCTTGAGTACATGTTTGAAGCATTGAGCTACAAATACAGGTTCATTCAGAAAAGCCCCGCAGCCAAGAGCAGACAGTACAACAGCGTCATGCTTGTGTTTCACAGCAATGCTTAAAAAATTCTCGATAGTCTTCACAAGACGCTCAAAATGTCCTCTGGAATTAGGAATAACCGTCTCAGGATTTCCCTCATAGGCTCGAAAATCAGGACCAGCAATAGCAATTGCTGCTAGTTCTACCGGTTTTGGAAGGAAGGGATAACCTGAGGCTTCATTTCCTCTGAAAGCAAGAAGATGAGGTGTATATATAGCCCCGCCTTTAGGGATAGGATAGGGCTTTTGTCTTGCATGGAATGCGAGATTTTCTATTCTACCTAAGCATTCTTGATAAAGACTTCGTCTAAAAGCATTTTCTTCTTGAGCAGGATGATCTTGTTTATATCCGCCTCCTGGTCCAAAGGCATTTGCCATATTAATGAAGACAGGGCTCATCCCTCTATTCTTTAATGCAATAGCATCATCGATGACATCGCCGGCAACACCCTGGATATTGATATCAGGTTGTGTTAAGGCTACTCCATCTATTCTTGGAGGTGTGGGATATAAAGTAGTTCCCGCTTTCATTTTTTTGATTGTAAGAGGATCCAAAGGTACCTTTTTTCCATTATGAAAATAAAAGCCATTTCTAATTGCATCTTCTGTTCCTAAGCGAATTAATCTTAAAAGCGGCTGCTTCGCTGGCCAGGGCTGACCTTGTATCTTTTGGAACCTCTCTTTCCAGCTAGGAGGAGCTCCTTGAAGAGAAATGGGTGGTAATGCAGCTTTTGTTTGGAAGATGGGATAGGCCACAGCAGCAATACCTACTGCTCCTAAAAACGCCCCTGCAAAAAATTTAGGCCAATTATTTGAAAAATAGGCTATTCCAAGACCAGCAATGCCTGTTACAAATCCAGCTTGTTGTAATCTGGTAACCATTAATCTTTCTTTTTTGGAGGACAGAATTTACGGATCGTTCTTACTGCACTCATTGTAGCAGCAAGTCCAAAAATTAAACCATAGCAAGTTGCACCGCCCATCCACCAGCCGGCTCCTGTAAGAAGCCCCCCGGCAATGGCAATACGCTTTTTTGGTAGATTTAAGAAGAATTTCTTACCAATAGCTGCGATTTCATAAAATCTTTGCATTGTAGAGACTTTAGGCTCGAACCCTAATGACAACCAGTCAAGCTCTGCATCTGGAGATGGAATTTTTAAATCTTCAAAATTAAATGGCCTCGAGGATGAGCCACTTTCAGAAGTAAGCCCAAGGAACTCTCCTTCGTGGTCTTTACCATCCAATCCCAAGCTTGCTCTCGTTGCTGCATCTATATCGGCTTCTTCATCCCTCTGAGCTCTCGAACTTGCAAGCTCTGCCCTTCCACTCGCTAAAAGCCTATCCAATTCATCATCTGGTTGCCCTCTTCTACTATCCTCTTGTTGCATACTTCGGATTAATTCTCGTGAGGCATGATCAACATGAGCTAATGGATCATATCCGGCATCACCAACTTCTTCGCCTTTATACTCTTTTCGCTCTTTATGTTCAGGTGTTCCAGAATGCCCGTTAGTTGCTGCGGCGGCTGTAGCTGTTGCAGATAGACCTAATCCAAAACCATCATCCTCTCGTCTCTCGCTTGCTGCTGCAGGAGGACTTTTCTCATCTCCATTTCCATTGGGTAAATGTTGTACATCCCTTCCATCTCCCACAGGTGGCAAATCATGATCTACAGGGGTATTCAATAGTTGTAATCGAGCTTGAAGATCAACTGCGGCTACTATGGCATCATGATCTCGTCCGTCGTCAATAATTGATTGAAGCTGTACGTTTATCATCTGAGATTCATCTTCAGAAAGATAAGTTTCAGTCGCTAATCTAGCTCTAATATCTGCAATAACAACTGCCATAAATTTTCTTCCTCTTATTATTAATTATTATCAAACAGGACCGCTAGCGCAACTGCTCCTATAAGCCCGGCTGCAGCATGGTCTAACATCACGCTTCCGATAAAGTAGCCTACGCTTGCCACAGCAAATATTTTGTAAGCTTCTCCCAATTCACTAAAATGTTCCTTAATACTTGCTATCGTTTTATCATAGAGCGATTGTACTTTTTCAGCCTTTTGAACAACCTCTGATCTCTTGCCTTCGCTTCGCTTACCTTCTTGTGCTCTTGTTTGACCCGAGAAAGTATCTCTAGCACTTACAACTGGCTCTCGTCCTCTACCTTCTTTTTCTTCTGGTTCTCTTCTCTGCCTAAGCACAGAACTTGCTGCGCCACTTACTGGGACAGCTACCGGTGAGGGAGATCTAGTTACAGTACGCCCAGCTCCTACGGGAGGGATAAATCCATGATCTCTAAGCAGGGTTCCTACTTCACGCATAACACCTGAAGGCCATGCAGTCCTATCGTATGTTTGAATAGCATTGCTAATATCTGCTTTTATCTTCGCATTTGAGTCATCCAAAGCGAAAGAGTATACATTGCTAATAAAAACTTCGCGATCTGTAATTGTTGAAGCCATTTTTAATCCTTGAATAATAATTATTATTTTTTATGCATTAATTATATCAATATTAATAACTTAAAATCAATCTTTTTTTTGATTGATTTTAGACATTAAACAATTAATTTTAATTCATAAGCCTTTAAAAATCAGAAGGGAATATTCTTAATGATAGTTTAGCCTTTTTAGGGTATGCTCTTGGTTAATATGTTTAAGAGCCATTCAAAAAAATTTTATAATTGGGCAGTCCAAAAAGCCGATTCTCCCAGGTCTGCTTTTTGGATCGGACTCCTTTTCTTAGGAGAGCTGTTCCTATTTGTCCCATTGGACGCCATCCTCCTCTTCTTTTGCTTACACAAGCGCTCTAAAACCATGCTTTATGTAGGGGTTGCCCTGATTGCCTCCGTTATTAGCGCATCCATCGGCTACCTCATCGGATATTTTCTCTGGGATACGGTGGGCCCATTTATATTGAAATATTTGATTGCCGAAGAGACCATGCTACGTATGGCAAGCCACTATCAAAACTACCAAAATATGGTTGCTTTTGTTGGCTCGCTCCTCCCTTTTCCTCTTAAAGCCTTAACTCTCTCGGCAGGCTTCTGCAGCTTATCTTTCCTCCCCTTTGTGATCTGTGTATTCCTTGCTAGAATGCTCCGCTTCCTAGTAGTCGGCGGATCTACCCTAATCTGGGGTGAGCAGGTAAAAAGTTTTGTGGAGCGCCACTTCCACAAGATCTTTCTATTGATAGGTACCAAGATCGCGCTAGCGTTTTTTTTCCTCTGGAAAATAGCACATTAAGAGTGAAGTAAGAAGTCAGAACTCAGAAGGCAGAAGTGCCGAGGCAGTAATTTCATTACTGCGATTTATATAGTAGAAGCAAAGCATTTGCTTCCTCATCACTTTTGCCTTTTGACTTTTGCCTTTAGCCTTTAATAGGCGTATGGAAGTTGCCAATACGGATGGCTTAGATCTTTTTCATAGGTATTGGTTTTTTCATTGTAGATTTTGACAGGATCGATATTTTCCCCGTAGCGCATCTGTAGGTATTGCTTCGTCATATTTGGCACGAAAACCTCCATCCCATCAAACTGCGCCTTTTTTAAAGGAAAGACCAGATCAAACGGAGTTGCGACTTTGAACCTGCCCTCCCTGATCTTCCAAGAACGGGGAAGAAAAGCGCTTTCTTCATTTGAAACGATGGAAGAGATTGTCTTTGCCTTCTCATCAATTGCAAAATGGTAAATATCAATATGGCTCCTAGTGTTTTTTACATAGATCCGGATGTAGGTGTTAGGCTTATCTCTTCCCGACCAATCCTGGACGTGGTATTTCTCCGGGTCCAAATCTTTTAAGACATTCATCACATTGGAAAAATCCGGCGAGAGCACCGATAAATCTATATCATGGTCCCAAGGAATGATCCCTCCATAGCGGTAAGCTCCCAAACATGTCCCGCAATCTGCCCAATAGACAATCTGATTTTTATTCAAAAGAGAAACAATCTCCTTAAAACACTCTTTCTCTTCTTGAAAATGGTTCTCTTCCCCGGGGCGTCTTTTATGAAGGGGCAGGTCGATGGATTCCGGATGGTCAAAATGGGAAAGATCAATCCCCATTGTTGTATACTCCTCATGGTGGGAATGCATCTCTTGCGCTTTGAGGGCTTTTTTAAGACGCTCTAGCCTAGAGTTTGTTCCTTCACTGAGGTACCCAGCTCCTTTCACAATACTTCCTAAAAGAAGGCTCGGCTGTAAAAAAAGCACAGAGCTGGTCAGCTTTAAGGTCAAATGGTCGTGATATTCAAAATTAGGTTGAAGCTTATAACTAATACCATCTTCTTGAACTACTGCCTTCTTCCCGTCCAAAATATACTGCACGGGAGTTAGAAGAATATTCCCTATCTTTTCTAAGCCTTCCGCATCTTCCGCTGCAACACCCAGAAATATGTTCTCATGAATTTGATGGTAGAAAGCCACAACGGGCATGCCAAAATAGATAATCCAAGACGCTAGCTGACTATAAGGAGACATACTCTACCTCACTAATTCCTAACATGAATCTATCTAAATAAAATTCGTAATGACATTTTGATTTATTTTCTAGAAGTTTTCAAAAATCTGAGCGAAGTTAATATTCGGAGATAAATATAGCTTCGCGAAGATCTTTGAAAAATGCCGAAAAGAAACAAAATATCATAGCGAATTTTATTGAGATAGGTTCATAGATTAAGGAGATTTTTTTGAATATTTTCCATAGCAATCAATCACTTGACAATAGAAGCTAATTAAAATAGAAAAAGCCTGAGATAATAGGTTCTTTCCATGGCCGAATACACATGCCCCATGCATCCAGAGATTGTGCAACCAAATCCTGGATTGTGCCCTAAATGTGGTATGACACTGATTTTGAAAAAAGGGCGTAAAGAATCTAGTCATGAAGACATGATTCATGATTATCAAAAACGTTTCTGGTTTTCTTTCATCATCACCCTACCTATTCTTCTTCTCTCTCCAATGATAAAAGATATTCTTCCTTTTCGAAAGGCGCTTACTTTTTCAGGAGATCTCCATCTTCTTTTTGCATTGTCCTCAATCGTATTTTTTTATGGCGGCTGGCCTTTTCTAAAAGGTCTCTACCAAGAGATTAGAGCCAAAAGCCCAGGAATGATGACTCTTATTGGCTTGGCCATTTCTGTTGCGTATATCTATAGCTCTTTTGTCATCTTTGGTCTTACAGGAAAGCCTTTCTTTTGGGAACTTTCCACTTTGATTGACATCATGCTTTTAGGACATTGGATTGAGATGAAGTCAGTTCTAGGAGCAGGGAAAGCTTTGGAAGAGCTTGTAAGACTTCTTCCCTCAATTGCACATAAGGTAATGTCTGATGGAAGCATAAAAGATATTTCATTAGAAGAACTAACTATTGAAGATCGTGTGTTAGTAAGGCCAGGAGAAAAGATCCCTGCAGATGGAGTGGTTCTTGAGGGAGATAGTAGTGTTAATGAGGCTCTTTTAACAGGAGAATCGGCCCCAGTAAGAAAAGAGAAAAATTCCCAAGTGATTGGTGGGTCGATCAATGCTGAAGGATCTCTAACCATTGCTATAAAAAAGATGGGAAAAGATTCCTTTCTCTCTCAAGTGATTGAAATGGTGAAAACAGCTCAAGAAAGTAAATCAAAAACTCAAGATCTAGCCAATAGAGCCGCTCTTTGGCTTACTATTATAGCCATCGGAGGAGGATTTCTTACATTTTCTATTTGGGTTCTTTTTACATCGCAAAATGTAGGCTTTGCATTGGAAAGAACAGTAACTGTTATGGTGATTGCTTGCCCTCATGCATTGGGGCTGGCAGTTCCTCTTGTGGTTGCCGTTTCAACAGCTCTTGCTGCACAAAGAGGCTTACTCATTCGAAATAGGGCTGCCTTTGAATCTGCCCGCAATATTCAAGCTGTTGTTTTTGATAAGACTGGAACTCTTACACTGGGCGAGTTTGGTGTAACGGATATCATTTCTTTCAGTCAGGAAAATGAAGAAGAAATCTTGAACTTGGCGGGATCTATAGAAATTCACTCGGAACATCCTATAGCCAAAGCCATCACAAAGAGGAGCCATGAAAAATGGCCAGTGGAAGCATTTAAAGCCATACCAGGAGTAGGCGCTGAGGGTAAGGTAAAAGGCAAGAATGTAAAAGTAGTAAGTCCTGCTTATATAAAAGAGATACTTAGTGATCCTCGCATTGCTACTTTAAGTGAACAAGGAAAGACAGTAGTTTTTGTTCTTATTGAAAATAAGCCCATCGGTGCTATTGCTCTTGCCGATATGATTCGCAAGGAGTCCAAAGAAGCTATAGCAAAACTTAAAAAAATGAACATCCAATGCATGATGCTTACCGGAGATAATAAGCTTGTTGGTAAATGGGTTGCTGCCGAAATCCAATTGGATGATTTCTTTGCAGAGGTTCTCCCAAATCAAAAGGTAGAAAAAATCAAAGAAGTACAATCCAGAAGGCTAATTGTTGCCATGGTAGGAGATGGCGTGAATGATGCGCCAGCTTTAGCCCAAGCAGATGTTGGGATTGCGATAGGGGCTGGAACCAATATTGCCATAGAGTCTGCTGATATTATTTTAGTAAAAAGTGATCTATTGGATGTAGTAGGGATCATAGCTTTAGCTAGAAAAACTTATGGCAAAATGGTTCAAAATCTTCTTTGGGCAACGGGCTATAATGCGATAGCTATCCCTCTTGCTGCAGGGGTTCTATATAGTTTTGGAGTAGTATTAACTCCTGCTCTTGGTGCGGTGTTTATGTCTTTAAGTACTATCATTTGTGCCATCAATGCTAAACTATTAAAAGTAAAATAGAAGGAGGCTTTTATGAAAAAGTTCTGTTTTTGTTTAGGAACTTGTCTATTGACATTCAGTTTGTATGCAGCTCCTGCTAAAAATAACTGCAGTTGCCCAAATTGTAAATGCACTGCAGAAAGACACTGCGGATGTTTTTCAAAAGAGGGCTGCCCACAAAATTGTAGATGTAATGAAAAATGTGGATGTAGCTCAAAATGTAAATGTGGAAATCAATGTAAATGCGGCGATAATTGCAATTGTAACAAGTAAGTTAGATGCGAATTCTACTTTTCCTCATGATTTACTTATCCTGTGAAGCCATGATCCCAAATCATGAGGAAATGCATGGCATGTATGGAACCTATCCTATTGGCCGTGATGCTACAGGTACGAGCTGGGTTCCTGGATCCACCTTAATGCCTATGATCCACAGAATGTATGATGATTGGGTCATGATGATTATGGGCAATCTAATGGCCATTTATGATGATCAGACAGGTTCTAGAGGAGCTCGGAAGTTCTTTAGTGAAAATATGCTGATGTATACATCGCAAAAGGATTTTGGGATTGGTACATTTGCTTTAAGGAGCATGATCTCTTTTGAGCCTGGCACTATTGGCTGTAAAGGTTACCCTTTACTTTTGCAAACGGGAGAAACCTGTAATGGCGTCACGTCTCTTATTGACAGACAGCATCCCCATGATTTTTTAATGGAGCTCGCAGCGGTATACACCCTTAGGTTTACAGATGAAAACTCTCTTTTTGCTTATTTTGGTTATCCTGGAGAGCCTGCTCTTGGCCCAACAGCTTATATTAACCGCTTTTCTGCTTTTTTCAATCCCGAGGCGCCAATTACCCACCACTGGCTTGACTCTACTCACATTTCTTTTGGTGTGGGAACTCTTGGATACGTTCATGACTGGCTAAAGATAGATGCATCCATTTTCAATGGAAGAGAGCCCGATCAACACCGCTGGGATTTTGATAAACCAAGATTTAATTCTTATTCTGTTCGTTTATCAGTAAATCCCATAGAAAGTATAGCCGCGCAAATTAGCTGCGGATTTCTAAAGAGCCCTGAGCAGTTAGAACCCAATGTAAATACTATTCGAACAACCGCATCCCTTAGCTATAACTTAGCATGGGAAGAGAGCAATTGGCAGATTACCGCAGCTTGGGGAGCAAATCGAGAGTCACCTGGACACTTCTTGAATGGGGTCCTTCTGGAATCTGCGATAGAAATAAAACGTAGGCATGTGCTTTTTGGAAGAGGAGAATATGTTGCCAAAGATGATCTTTTTATTCCTCCAAACCCAAATGCTGGAAAAGTATTCAATGTTGGTAAACTAGATTTAGGTTATATCTTTGAATTTCCAGTGATTCCCTATACGCTTTGGGGTATTGGAGCTGTAGGCAGTGTTTCCTTTGTCCCTTCTTCCATTCGATCGAGCTACGGAGGCACTCCAGTTTCTTTCATGGTATTTCTTCGCATTGAATTAATTGATAAGAGAAATTCTCATTACTAACATCAATAACATAGTGAAATGTCCTGCGAAAGGGAGCAAACATCTCTGATCTGTCTTTACAGAATCCCTAAAAAGGGTTATTGTTTCTCCCTTTTTTACATGAGGTTTTATGAAAGGATTCATCTATTTTTTTCTGTTGGGAGCAATATCTCTTAATGCTAAAACGCCCAATTGGTTTTCCGAGCGCTTGCATGATAACTGGGGGCAGAAAATGGAAGTAAATGAAAGGCT
>DATIJO010000213.1:0-3105 GCA_035478555.1 Chlamydiales bacterium | reverse complement strand
GATCTCTTTGGCAGTACCCGATGGAGCATCTTTCTTCTGATTATGATGCCACTCCACACCTGCTGCATCATATTCGCCTAAAGCTTTGGCTGCGTATTCTAAAATCTTAATAAAATGATGAACTCCTAGAGAAAAATTAGGAGCATAGAGAACGCCAATGCCGCTTTTTTCTACTAGCTTCTTAGCATCCGGAATCTTCTCTTCCCAGCCTGTTGTTCCAATGATGAGATTTTTCTTCTGATTTACGCACTCTGAAAGATGAGCGATGACACTCTCCGAATGAGAAAAGTCGATGCAGATATCAGCATTATTGATTTTGGAAAAATCTCTCTCTTGGGAGTTTGTCCTAAGAACAATCTCATGATTTTTGAGCAGAGCTTCTCTTTCGATCAGCTTGCCCATTTTGCCATAACCTAAAAGTGCAATTTTCATGATTTTAAGATATCTTCCAAAGAATTGTAATGAATAAGATCTTTACCTTTTTCAGCAGATTTTATTGCCTTGAGAGTTTGATTATTTGGGATATGAGAATTCCCACATTTCGTAATCGACATTTTATCTTTGCTTGCAGCAAGCTTTTTCATAATGACCCAAGATATTTTGCATTATAGCCAAAGCTTTATTTATTTTCTTCTGTCCATGAGAAAAAAACTCTTGAGATTAAGAGAGATTTGTTGTTGAAAGGTATACCTTAATAAGGTATATCCTTAGATGGAACCAAATGGTTATCCGATCTTTCAAGTGCGAAAATACTGAGACATTTTTTAAAAGTGGAAAACCTCCACGAAAGATAGGATGGTCAAACATCCATAAAATTGCTAAAAGAAAGTTAGATATGTTGCATTATGCTAAGGATATCAAAGATTTACTAAGCCCACCGAATAATAAATTAGAATCCCTACAGGGAGATTTAAAGGGATATTATAGTATTCGAATAAACGATCAATGGCGCATTGTTTTTCGTTGGAATGAACAGCCTTATGATGTATGCATCGTAGATTATCATTGAAAGGAAATATCTATGAGAAGGAAACCCACAACACCTGGTGAAATCTTGAATGAGGAGTTTTTACTCCCTTTGGGTATGACACAAAAAGAACTTGCTCAGCACATTGGCTGTGATTATAAAGTCATCAATCGCATTATTAATGAACGAGCAAGAGTTACTCCTGAAATGGCTCAAAAACTTGCTATGGCCTTTAATACTACTCCTGATTTTTGGCTCAATGCACAGATGGCATGCGATCTTTGGTCTTTGCCAAAAAATAGGAAAATTAAACCTCTGATCAGAAAAAGACGGAGAATGAAAACTTTCTGTTAACTTGATTACATCCAAGTAACACCTGTTGAAAAGAAGCTTCTTGCGTAAGCGGAGATAAGAACTCCGGTCATTGCCCCCCAAAATTCTGGAGTGATCAGTTTTTTGAGAAGAAGAGGAGAAAGGCCCAAAGACGTTACTTTATGAACAACTCTAAGAAGTTTTAATGATTCTTCTCTTCTTGCCAATCCCAAATACTGATTATGTACACAAATCATTGAAAAACCGGCCAATGAAACCAAATGGCAAAGTCCAATAAACTCCAAAGTCCGATGATCTTTAGTTTGAGTAATGAAAGACCCTATGTTAAGAGCTAAAAGAGCTGAGGGAATGATAGCAAAATAGGTGGGGATATTAATAGCATTCACTGCAGCTGACACAAGACCTGCCAACGCGAAGTTTTTTACATGCTGGATCATCCTCTCTTTTCTAAAGACAGGAGCATTCATATTTAAAGAAACACCGCAGGTAGGACAACATTCGGTAAATTCTTGCTCTCTTCTTTTTTGAATATGAAGCATGAAACATTCCCAATGGCTTTGATGAAGCTCGCCCCCTTTAAGATGCGCAAAGCTCCTTTGTCCCCCAAGAGGGGTCCTGCAGACAATACAATTGTCGGGATCGCCGTCTTCGGTTTTTTTAAAAACGTCGGGAGGAAGACTAATAGGATCTGGTAATGTTACCAGAGTCATAGTATAATTATTATAGATAATTTATAATTTAATTGCAATAATTAAAAATATTTCTATATAAAGTTATTTTTATGAAAGAAATTAAAACAAAAAGACTAATTCTAAGGACTTGGACTAAAGAGGATATGGTCCCCTTTGCCAAAATGAACGCCGACCCAAAGGTCATGGTGTGCTTTCCGGCTCCTCTTACTAGGGAAGAGAGCGATGCATTTTATGAAAGGATCAAGGAGCACTTTGACAAGTATGGCTGGGGCCTTTGGGCAGTATCGGTAAAGAAAGGTCCCAAGTTTATCGGGTATATTGGATTAAAGCATGTACTACCGAGTTTGCCTTGCGCACCAGCAGTAGAGGTAGGCTGGAGACTCATTTCTGAAGAGTGGGGAAAAGGCTACGCTACAGAAGGTGCGAAAGCCTCTTTAGAGTATGGGTTTAATACAATTAACCTTGTAGAGATCGTAACACTTACTGCTAAAATCAATACAAGGTCAATCAACGTAATGGAAAAAATCGGCATGCACCGAGATATTAAGGATGACTTTGAGCATCCACTTCTTAGTGCAGGAGATCCTCTTAGATCCCACGTTCTTTATCGTTTAATGCGATCGCAATATCATATTCAGCAAGCAAGCTGTGAGTAAGAATTGCATTCTGGTTGATCCAGATATAGATATCAGCAATCCATTCGCTGACCTCTGCGGTACGATCAGGGTTGCATCCTTGCTCGATCCAGCCATTCAGATAGTCGATTGCTAACTGGTAGTAGTTATCAAAGTTTTGGTCGGCATAAGGAGGAAGGGGGCATGGTTTTGCACGGCCCATTTCTTTTAGGTAGACTTCATTATCTTGTAGATAATCCAAAAGGGCTTTGGCTGTTTCTTGAGTTGGATTATTCCACCAGGCATCCCAGAGATCTTTAAACTCTTTCATCGGATTCTGCATGGGAGCTTCTATTGGTGTATGGACATTAATATTAGCAATAAACATAAAGCCTCTTTTTTAAATTATTACGATATTAGAATGCATAAAAACAGAATTAAAATCAACGAATTAAAGAATTTTGTTTGCACCTAGTAATTAAATATTAATATTGCCATA
>DATIJO010000212.1:0-1924 GCA_035478555.1 Chlamydiales bacterium | reverse complement strand
GCAAGACTGATTCGAAAGAAGAGATATCCAACAATAGAGAAAGCTCTGTGGGGTAACAATCTCTGGTCACCTAGCTATTTTGCTGGAGCATGTGGAGGCGCTCCTCTGGAAATCATTCGTCAATACATCGAACAACAAAAACTCCGCTTATTTAAAAGCCGGAGGCGCGATTCATCTCGGCCATAAATGGCCGAGTTTTCTCGCGTCCTATGGGATAAAACCAGATCATTTCTCACCCAAGTTAAGAGTAGAGAATCTCTAATTATTTTTCGAGAACAAGCCCTAGCATTCCTCCTGGGTTAGAGAGGGTGGAGGAGCTTCTTGGAGTGACTTCTTGTTCATGTTGTCGAACTCCTCTGAGTTTAGTAGGGTCCGATTGAAAAGAACCTGTTTGTTGAGATTCTCGGGGTCTAGGCGTGTCTAATAAAGAAGAAAAGTTTTTTGGGATGCTTCCTTTATTTTCATTCGGAGAATGTTGTAGTGGTGGTATTGGAAATGCTCCTCTATTAATGGGTATTGATTGCATGGAGGAAGTTCCGTAGGACTTTCCAGCAAGTGAGGCAGTCTGTGGGGAAAGTAACGGTTGCTGTTGTAGGCCAGAAGCTTTTTTTCCATCTAACGGAAGAGAGTTTTTGAAGGGTGGAGTAGCAGCTTCCTCAACTTTTTTCCTCAGTTCCTCTTTGAAACTATTATCTGGTTCTACACAACAGTAACACGAGGACTTCCCTGTCACTTGCTTGCTAAAAACACGAGTTGAATCTATTTGATTGTCAGTAAACCGAGAGATTCTCACATCAAAACGATCTCCAGGACAAGCTTTCGCATAAGCTGAAGCTACATTTGCTTGAATTTGCCAAGCCCCATTACTGTAAGGGATGGTGGCAAGCAGTGTTCCATCGAGCCCAGTTATTTCTATTCTGTTAGGTGTGGGAATGATTTTCGCCATAAACTCCTTGTGAATAATTATTAAACTTTGATGCCCTATTAAGCAGGAAAAGTCCTCATCTCAGCAATCCCGACACCCCTTGTGTCTTTTGCATCTGAAAAAGGCTGAACAAAAATAGTTCTATCCATAATTCCCCCAATGATTATTGGCGATTTATATAGCTGCCCATTCTGATTTATACTAAATAGTTCTTCTTCACAACACGTGTATACCGCAGGAGCCAAATCCTGAGAATTTTTGAGTCCTTCCGTAGTTGGCTCTGAGTGGTCAGGAAGCCTTCCTGTAAATTGAGACTCTCCTTCAGGGGCTTTAGCGGAAAAACTACTTTCATACTCAGATTGCATCGATACAAGCATTGGCAAGATTCCTGGTCTTCGGGCCTCTGAATTAAATTGTTCTCCCGAAGAATAATTTGCGGATTTGGGATTTACATTTCTGCCCACAAGAGCCCAGTAGGGAGTTGGAGCTTGTTTATCCCCGATTTGACCCAAGATGAGCGGAGAGATCTGAATCTTAGAATTTTTTGTGGATGTTTTGGCAAGTGCGGTATACGTATTTAATGTTAGAGGCTTGCCTCGAATTTCTGCTGGCATGTAAACCAGCCGGAAGGAACGTTTTTTCCCCGAGAAAGCTTCCTCTAAAATCTGAAAAAGCTCCGGGGAGACTCGGGGAGCTGATGGGGAAACTCTTATTTGAAACGTATCTTCCCATGCTCCTGGATCAAATATATACTTTTTGTACTCGAGAAATAGAGTCTTGACCTTTTGTTGGAATAAGGTCTCTTTATTCAAGCGCTCTTGCTGCGGTATTAAAGCAGCTGCAGCATTTTGAATCTTCTTTTTTTCCTCTTCGAGAAATTTTTCTTGAGTAGTGACTGCTTTTTTTAGGTCGTCTTCGAGTGATTTTTGCTTAGCTTCATAATCCTTTTGTAGATCATCTTGCATTGCAGTTGTTTGCTTTTGGAGGCGTTCATTTTCT
>DATIJO010000211.1:0-16075 GCA_035478555.1 Chlamydiales bacterium | reverse complement strand
TTCAACCGCTACTAATAAGCCACAAGAGCCAAAAAAAGGCTGCTGGCAAACCTGCGGAAAAAAAACTGTTTATGTATTGGGCGGAGCTGCCTGCGGATTTATAACTATTGCTGCCGCAAGTGCACTCTTTTATAGCGCGGCTTTATATTCCCTACCTCGCATACTAGATCTAGCTACTTCCATTAGTGATCTTGGAATAATGGGAACTCTTACCTTCGGACTTCCCGACTCATTAGTTAAGATGTCATTACTTGGAATCCCTATTGGCGCAATTCTTGCTTATCGATATGCAAATAGAGTTTGATTGCAAAAGCAATCTTTCACCAATCATTTTCTGAATGAATATTATTAATTGAGATTAGCCTGATGCTCGGCGTCAATGTCAGCCCATACCTCTGCATCGGTTCTTGCCCAGATAGTGCCTACTGCTGCTCGTAAAATGCCTTGGGCAGTTTGGAACTTAGAATAAACACTAGTTAAAACTTCCTTCTGTTCTTCAGTATATAAATTATATCTCGCTTCTAGGGCTGTAGCTAAATTCAGAGCTGCCGCTAGATCGCTATTGGTGAGAAAATTTACAACTCTTACTGTGTCCTCAGTGAATGTTTTAATAAGCTCTGCATGCCTAACTTCCGGACGTTGTAAATACGCTTGATGTTGTCCCAGTCTTTTTCTATCGAGTTCAGGGGCTCCACTAGTATCACCTTTTGCAAATAAAGCTAGAATTGCATTTTTTATTCTTTCATCTGCAGAACAGAAGTCACCAGGGCTTAATTGGCCCATCCTATCAATTGCACGGCTAATTTTTTCTCGTTCCATAATGAAGGGATTTCTTCTGCAACAGATAAAAATGGAAGCTGTATTGGAAATGGCCTTATAAGCCGTATTCACTCCTCTACAAGTGAATAAGGCAGCAGCAGGTAAACAAAAAGCCGCTGTATAAATCACTAGATTTCTACCAAATTCAGCCCAGCTTTGAGTATCTTGGGTCTGATGAAAACTAACTCCTGGAATTGACATAATTATTCTTTTTTAAATGATTTAATCTTTACGCTCGGCCGCGATTTGTGCCCAGATCACATCATCAGGTATTGCCCAGACTTGTTCCCATATCTGTCTGGTTCGTGTACTCTCAATATCCTGAATTTTTTGTTTAAGATTTCTTTTAGCGGCTTGGAGAAGATTATATTCTTTATCTAAAGTCTGTCTTTGTTCTTCAGGAAATGAATTATATCTACTTTCTAAATCGATAAGTACGGCGACTGCTATTTTCGCTTTTTCTAGCTCATTAACTAAATCGCTCGAAGCATCTATATTCTCAGGGATAAAACGCGCAAGTATTTGCAAGGCATAAATGAATTCTTGAGTAGAATTTGAAGATTTAACTTCCGGACGTTGTAAATACGCTTCTAGCTGTACTTCCAGTTGTCTATTGAGTTCAAAGGCGCCACGAATGTCCCCCCTCTTGATCAAATCATTAATGTCATTCTCAATTCTTACTTTTGCAGTAATGAAGTCATGACCTGTTAAATTGTCCAGTCCTCTAATTTCACGGCTTATGCTTCCTCTTGCTACAAACCCAGGATTTTTACAACGAAGCCTTTGTAGGAGATCTGTGGCACCACGCATATCATTTTTACTTAGGGATTCGATTCTTATGTATAATACTCTACTTGCAGCTTCTAAATTATCGCCGTTTTGCAAGGCATGGATTGCACGTCCTATGCTTTCTCTTTCATCTTTATATTTGTACCATGTGTTCCAAGAATTATAATACCATCTAAGATTGAAGATAGCCCCTTGGGTTGCTGCATTGACTGCTTTATATGTATAGACCGCGGCAGTGGGCAAACAAAAAGCTACAGTATAGACCGCAAGATCTCTACCAAATTCTACCCAGCTTTGAGTATCTTGGGTCTGATTAAAACTAACGCCTGGAATTGACATAATTATCCTATACTTTAGTTATTAAAAAATTGGTAGTCCTAAACATGTAGTGCTGAGGGGTTAAAAAAATCTCTGTACATGTGCATAATAGTTGGGTTTTTTAAAATGGAGCCCTCCTATGGAATGCAAATGCCCCTCTTGTTCATCAGCTTTGGTCAAAAAGAACGGTCATATTCACAATGGTAAACAGAAATACCAATGCTTGGCCTGTCGGAAACAGTTCGTTCTGGATCCCAGTCAAAAACTTATCGATGAAAAAACTAGAAGCTTAGTCAGAAAAACTCTCTTGGAAAGGATCTCCCTAGAAGGGGTGTGTAGGATATTCGATTTGAGCATGCCGTGGCTGCTTGAATTCATTGACTCCTTGATACAGAAACTTCCCGAAAATCTGAATGCAGAAGTGGTAACTGAAAATGATGAGATTGAGGTCATATTGCTGGAGGCAGATGAGTTATGGAGTTATGTCGGATCGAAAGAAAATCCTCAATGGCTATGGCTTGTTATGCACTCTAAAACACGACAAGTAGTGGCTATGCAAGTAGGACCTCGTAGCAAGCAGACGGCTGAGAAGTTATTTTATAAACTTCCTGAGCCATTAAAAAAAAAGCCCGATACTATACTGACTACTTCTCTGTGTACTATGAGACCATCCCCTATGAGCAGCATCGACCCGTTGGCAAAGAGTCCGGTAAGACATCATACATTGAAAGACTTAATTGCACCCTTAGACAGCGTTGCTCAAGGCTTGTGAGAAAGACTCTTTCGTTTTCTAAGAAATTGGAGAACCATATTGGCATGATTGCCTATTTCATATGTGACTATAACTTACGGGTCAAAGCACTACATGTTTAGGACCACCAAAAAATTTTATTTAATTTTACTCAGCCTCTATTTCCGCAGCTATCTCCTTTGCTGACATTGTTAAGCTTCTAGCTGTGCTAAGTACTGTGCATTGAGTTCAGAGGCACCACGACTATCTCCCGCCTGGCTCAGATCATTAATGGCATTCTCAATACTTACTTTTGCAACAGTCACGTCATGATCATTTATATTATGTAGCTCAGCAATTTTATATTTTATGATTTCCCTTCGATGAAGGTAAGGATTCATCTGCGAAAGGTATCCCATGAGATTTGTGGCACCACCCATATCGCCTTTTTTAACTAAGGAATCATTTATTCGTCTGTATATTTGACTACTTGCAGCATCTACTTCCTCGTCCGTCAAATCAGCCAAGGCATCAATAGCACGACTTATGCTTGCCCTTTCATCACTGAATTTGTACCAATCGCTCCACGATTGAGCATAGTTCCTAAGGTAAAACATGGCATGATTGGCCGCCTGATAAGTTTTAAAGGCAGCAAGGGGTAAACAAAAAGCCGCTGTATAAATCACTAGATCTCTACCAAATTCTACCCAGCTTTGAGTATCTTGGGTCTGATTAAAACTAACGCCTGGAATTGACATAATTATCCTTTTTTATTTGAAATTCTTTAATATTATATATTAAATTGTATTTAAATTATACAAAAAAAATTATATATATTAAAATTTTTATTTAACCCAATTTCATAGCAGCGAAAATACCTAAGGCACACTGGGCCATAAGAGCGGAACTGGCTAATCCTAAATGGACTTTTCCATTGAGTGCAATTTTGCCAAAATCGCCTTTCTTTTCTTTTGCAGAAATAGCTGCGTGGCACATTTCACAGGTCATCCAATAAAGCGCACCTGTTGCGAGTATTGGTGATAGGGGGAAAGGCAAATAGGATCGTAAGAGAGCAGCCGAAACAAGCTTACCGCTTGAAAAGACCATATTTGCTATCGGTCCTGCAGCATATCTGATCGTTTTTTTCCAAGAAGGAGCAGACGATGAAGAACTAATGGTTGCACTTACACAATCCTTGGTATAGATTCCAACACGAGTGTTCTGATTGAGAAAGAATTTCCCAATTAATGCATGGCCCATTTCATGGACCAATAAATGAACATATCCCAAAGTTGCTAAACAAAATACTCGGTTCTTAAGACACTTCAAAGCGTAGTTTAAAGCCAAATTCTCTGAACTGAGTAGAAGTGTGTTAGGGGGTAGCTCTTTATGAAAGTCCACAGGTATGCCAAGAACTTTATAAGATCCTTCAGAACCAGTAAATAATGATTTAATAATAGACATAATTAAATAATATTTTTCAAAATACTATATAATTAATCCGTTTTAAATTAAATGCTAAAATTATTGGTTAATTTGAGTTTTTTGAATAATGTCTATTAACTCTTCTCTGGATAGGAAACGGATCTGATCGGACTCATCTTTGCCGATTGTCTCTTCGATAAGCCCTTTCTTTCGTTCAATGAGACTATGGATATGCTCTTCGATGGTATTTTTAGTCACGAGTTTGAAGACCTGAACACCACGGCTTTGCCCTAGACGGTGCACACGGTCGGTAGCCTGGTTTTCTTTGGCAGGGTTCCACCAACGGTCGTAGTGGATGACGATGGAGGCATTGGAAAGGTCGATACCAACTCCTGCTGCAAGAAGAGAAGCAACAAAGACCCGGCAATCAGGATCTTCTTTAAATCTTCGCATCTCTTCTTGGCGGTTTTTGGTGGAACCTTTGATTCCAGCAAAACCGATTTTCTTATGCCTGAGATAGCGTTCGATGATAGAGAGCATGGGAAGAAACTGGGAGAAGATGACTACCTTTTGATCGGACTCAAGAGCTTCGTTTAAAAGCTCCATGAAGAGCTCCCATTTACCGGAGGTGTGTTTGTTGTAGTGTTCCACATCTCCTAAGAATACGCTCGGATGATCGCAGATCTGTTTTAGTTTTAAGAGAAGAGAAAAGACATGAGTATAGGAAACAGCCTTTTGTTGATCTTTGAGGTCTGTAAGAAGCTGGTTTTTTTCACCGTTTACAACCTCATTATAGAGTTTGTGCTGCTCCTCGGACAGATCGCAGTAGGAGATCTCCTCAATTTTTTCTGGAAGATCTAGAAGCACATCACTTTTTTTTCTACGGAGAATGAAGGGTTTGACCAGCTTATTAAGAAGAGCTCTTTTCTCCGGGTCTTTAAATTTCTCAATGGGATTAGTAAAGAGTTCGCGGAAGATGTTTTCCGGTGGAAGATACTGAGGCAAGATGATGTCGAAGAGAGATTTTAGTTCTCGAAGACGGTTTTCGATGGGTGTTCCTGTAAGGCCTAGTTTCATATTGGCATCAATATCGCGGAGGGCCTGGTGGGTTTGAGATCTGTAGTTTTTTGCGATTTGGATCTCATCGAAGATCGCAAGCTCAAAAACATAATCTTTTAAAGTGTCTTTTCCCGTGCGAAGGATGCCATAGGAGGTCAAGAGCAGATCGTAATTTTGCTCAAACCCTTCCAAGGTCCTCTCAATGCCATAAAAAGTTAAAACACGGATTTCAGGGAGAAACTTTTTCAAAAGCTCTTGCCAGTGATAGATGACAGAGGTAGGACAGATCACTAAATATTTATAGGCCTTTTTATCATCTTCTTCAGAAATGGCAGCAAGTAAAGCCATCGCCTGGTGAGTTTTTCCAAGTCCCATCTCATCGCAAAGAAGGCCGGATAGTCCAAAGCAGTAGAGGAACCAGAGCCAGCTTAAGCCAAGCTCCTGATAGGGCCTAAGTGTTGCTTTCAATTTGGTAATTTGTAGAAGTCTTGTTGCCTGCCAGGAGTGAAGATCGCTTAAGAGTTTTTTGGTATGTTCAGCTTCCGGAGTTTTGGCTTCGGGAAGTTCTAAGTTTTCAAAGATGGAAAGACGGATCCATTCGATCGTGGTTAATTTTAGTAGCTTCAATCTGCGATGCATGCGGCGTTTGCCCAGATAGCGAAGCCAGTTGAACCGAGGGAGCTTTAATGAGATTAATCCTGCATTAGAGAAGAAGAACTGCTTCTTGTCCATCACCGCCTGCCAGACATCCCCCACATCCACCTGACCAAGTTCTGATTCATAGTAGAGGTCCGCGATCCAGTAGTCTTTGCGCAGTTTTCTTTCTCTGATCAGCTTTCGCATTTTTAGTGTTAGATGAACCGGTTTTCTTAACCGATGATCAAGAGATAATAGGATGGGTTTTAGACGGTCGATCTCAAAATTAATAAAACACGACTCTTGATCTAAGGGAATGATCCTCTCTTCATGATATCCTTCAGGAAGCCGTAGAAGCCCCGGCAGATGATAAAAACCCTCTCCCGGCACATAGGTATACTCTCCAAAGATGCGAACTTTGGAAGCGTCATAGCCAGCTGCATATTCAACCGCTGGGATCACCTTGATCCTTTCCTCTTCGAGTTGAATAGATATGCCCATTTTTTCAAGCGGACATTTCGTGCTGAAAAAATTCTGCACACTGATGAGCTCATCGGTGTGGTTGTTGATGAAGGATGAGATCTCTTCTTTTTTCATTACAAGACCTGGAAGAAGAGCTCCTTTTTGTTCATGCTTCATATAGAAGCCGCCCCCTTCCACATAAATCCAGCTGCCAAAATCTACAGCTTTGTCCAAGATCTCAGGAATTTCTAAATTGCTAGTGAAACGAAGATCTCCATCATCTGTCAGTTGATATTCAAGGTGCGATTCAAAATGGCCAAAGTGGGTTTGAAAGCCAGGAAAACTATGCAGCCAAACTCTATGCCTTGTTACAAAGTCGCCTACCTTATCTTCAGGAATGATCTTTTCTCTTTCTTCCATGAAAGTATCGTCCAAAAGATAAAAGCCCTTTTTTGGAAGATAGGCCCAAGGATGAAAATAGGCAGCATCTTCTTCAAAAAGATCTCCCGGTTTAAAGACATAGCTTTGGATGTGAAGATTCTTCTGATCGTCAAAGTGAAGCGTGTATTTGGCTTTGATCGGATCCGTATGAAGAGGAGTGCCTTTCAGTTTCGTCTCAAAGGTTTTCCTAAAGTCAAAAAGAACTTGGGATATTTTTTCACTTGGGATATGGGATTCTAGCACAAGATCAGAGCTTTTACGGTAAAAGCCCTTATGAGGAACATAGCTCCACTCCCCCATGGAAATCCCTTCAAAAGGAGAAACGGTTGTCTCCTTTTTGGTAGAAAAATGAATCTCAAAAGACTGTTTTTTTGGATCATAGGTGATCGAATCAATCCTATCCTCTTCGTGTACAGCTAAAGGGGAATGAACGGTTTTCAGTGATGGGATAAGCAGAGGAAGTGATGCAAAAGAGAGATAAAAGATCCCCTTCACCTCATCAAAGGCTATCTCAATCTCTTGAGGGATCTCTTCTGTGGAATAATCAAATTTGATCTGATAGGGTTTTTTGAGATCCTGCAGGCTCATGAACCATTTTGCAAGATCAGACCAAAAGGAGAGCTCAAAACGAAGTTTGAGGGACATCTGGCCTGCTTTATAAAGGGCAAGCTCTTCGCTGGAGAGGCTGGCAAATTTGATGGAGCTCTCTTCCGTCTCTACGGGTTTTTCTTTGACTATCCCTTCCAGCTTTTTGATTGCGGAGGCGCCTTTAGCGGTGATCTCAAAAAGTTTTTTCTTTGTTTTCGATTCGCAAAAGTAAGACCCTTTGTGCTTTTGTTTAACTACTTTGACCTCATAGCCGTGTCTTTTAGCAGCCATGAAAAACAGCTGATACCAGAGAGAATTCTTATAACGGACATGAAGAGGCTCCTCAAATCCGTTATAAATTCTTAAAAAAGCTGCCGCTAGATGCTCGCACCCGCCTTCTTTTTCAGAAACAGGACAGGTGCAAAATGCGTCTCTTACATGATCATTGGCATCAAATTGCAAAAAAGGCCAAAAAGATTCTCCCTTGGCAGGGACAACCTCGACCTGATAGGTCCTTTCCGAAAAAAGGACCTCCCCTACTTTTCCCTTTTCTAAAAGTTGTTTTCCTTCCTTTATAAAGGGAACTAACGTTTGTGGTATCTCCATCCTATCCAGATGGGTTTTGATCTATTAACCCTTCTTGTTTCTAAGCGGTTCTCTTTTAATTGTCGAGAGCTCATCCATCTTAGAGACAAGGAATTTTTCAGGCGGGACATACTCGTAGCCTAAATCTTGGGCCACTTCCGCGCAGGTCACATTGCCCATCGCAACGTTTAATCCTTTGAGAAGGCCGGGATCGCTAAGGAGAGCTTTTCTAAATCCAAGTCCTGCAATCTTCAGCGCATAAGGAAGAGTTGCATTGGTAAGGCCTTGCGTGGAAGTCCTTGCGCAAGCAGCAGGCATGTTGGTCACACAGTAGTGGATCACGTTATCTACCACATAGGTTGGATGAGAGTGAGAAGTTGGTTTAGAGGTCTCAAAACATCCACCCTGATCGATGGAGATATCAACAATTACCGACTTAGCAGGCATGGTTGAGAGCATTTTTCTAGTGACAAGTCTTGGAGCAAGCTTTCCTGGTATAAGCACAGCGCCGATCACAAGATCTGCGTTCTTGATCTCTTCTTCGATCTTTGGCTGAGAAGACATCGCTGTTCGAAGCTTTGGAGCATACATTCTATCTAGTTCGCGAAGACGATTTAAATTTCTATCAAAGAGAACTACTTCTGCATTTAGTCCCATTGCCATACGGGCAGCTTCTGTTCCTGAAATCCCTCCGCCCAAGATGACTACTTTGCCTGGCTTTACACCTGGGATACCGCCTAAAAGAACGCCGCGTCCTCCTTGAGAGAGTTGCAAATAATGAGCGCCTGCTTGTACGGAGAGACGTCCGGCAATTTCGCTCATTGGGATAAGAAGAGGAAGTCTCTTGGACTCATCTTCTACTGTCTCATAAGCAATACCAATGATCTTTCTTTCTAAAAGCGCTTTTGTTTGCACAGGATCGGGTGCTAAATGAAGATATCCAAAGAGAATTTGGCCTTCTCTCAAAAGAGGAAATTCTGAGGCTTGAGGCTCTTTTACCTTAATGATCATTTCGGCGTCGTAGACTTCTTTAGCAGTCTTTACGATCTTTGCTCCCGCCTTTTGGTACATTTCATCCGTATAACCAATGGCATCTCCTGCATTTGATTGGACCATCACTGTATGACCTTCCAAAATCAATGCTTGAACATAAGACGGCGTTGCGCCCACTCGAAACTCTAGATCTTTAACTTCCTTCGGAATACCGATAAGCATAGCTATCTCCATAAATATTTTTTAGGTATCTAGGGTAGCGGAAATGGAAAAAAAAGAAAAGGTATAGGAATGTCTATGAGACAATCTCTAAATAAATAATTCTGAAATAGTAGCGCCCGAGATAAGACTTTCAATAACTTTGAAATGCTTATCATGGGAACAAAGCACACAACCATTTTCTAGTGCTTGAGCTGCTATCCAAAGATCATTCGAAGGAATGGGCTTTCCTTTGTTTTTTAATGAAAAATAAATTTGACTGTAAAAATTGGCTGTATCTGAAGTGATCGAGAATAATTTAATTCTAGAAGATTGAAGAAATTGTTGTAATTCATCCCGATTTTTTTTCGTTCTGTTTCCACATTCAAAACCGCTTAATAATTCTCCTAACACAATAGGGCTTATTGCAAGCTGTTCTGCATATTGTATTACCTCCAATATGTCAGTATCACCTTGTTTGAAAGCTACATAAGCATTCGTATCAAGTAAAATAGGCCTCACTTCCACAGCTCCTTATCGATTTGCTCGAAAGACTTAGTATGTTCCTTAAACATTTTCTCTTCAGCTTTTGACCAAGTACCAGCTAGATGATCCAAATCATGATGAGCAGGCTTCTCATATGTAAATCCAAGTCCCCTTTCAATCATTTTTAGTACCAATGTATTAACGCTTGTGCGCAATCTTTTTGCTTCTTTTTTTAGTAAATCCATTACTTCAGAAGGAACTCCCCTGAGATTAAAATTGGAAGTAGACATTTATGCCACCATCATTTGATATCATCATGATATCTTATTTTGGTATTACTATCAATAATAGTACATAACACATTGATAATTATGAACTTAAAGAATAACAGAATTTTAAGATTTCAAAAAAATCAGAAAATTAGTTAAAGAGGCAGGCTAATATTTCCTAAGAAAACAAATGAGGCCGAACCGATGAGTTGAAGATCTTTAAAATCTTTTTTGAAGGCAACTTTGACCTCCCCTCCCGGAAAATGAAGAGAAATGGGACTTTTTAGACCGTAGACTTGATGAGAAATGACAGCAACGGCCGCAGCTCCCGTCCCGCAAGCTAAAGTTTCCCCTTCTACCCCTCTTTCAAAGGTACGGACCGTGACTGCATTATCTTTTACTTCCGCAAAATTGACGTTGGCCCCTTTAGGCCCAAAAAGAGGGTGCCAGCGAAGAGGCTTTGCCAAAGCATTGATATCTATTTTCTTAACTTCTGGGGTAAAGACCACTGCATGGGGAACTCCGGTATTAACAAAATGGCCAGTAGTTGTTGTGAGATCAAGAGAAAGACGGAGATCGCGCGGCAACCCTAAATAAACCGATGGCCTATCCCCTACTATTTCCAGTTTGGCCTCTCCTTGCATCAGTTCTATTGTATAGAGTTTTTTAGGAAGGCCAAGATCAGAGATAAACCTATTCAAACATAGTAGGCCGTTTCCGCAGCTCTCTGCTTCCTTCCCATCGCTATTAAAGATTCGCATGAGGAAATCAGATTTCTTAGAGGGCTGCAAAAGAATAAGACCGTCAGCGCCGATGCCCCACTTGGGAGTACATAGATGAGCGATAATCTTAGAATCGATTGGGAAGGTATGATTTCTATCATCAATTAGAATGAAATCATTCCCTGAGCCTTGGTACTTGGAAAAAGAGATTTTCATAGGAGGATTTATTTTACCACCCGCTCGTAGAACTCGCTAGAGGCACTGAGAGCACAGAGGAAGAATTAGAACTTATTTTCTCTCTAAAGTTCTCTGTGCTCTCTAGCGAACCCCGTGAGCGGGTGGTTGATTAATTATTTCAAAATAGCTTCTAGATCTTTAGACGAGGTAATCACTTTATCTAAGAGACCAAATTGCATTGCCTCTTCTGCAGACATCCAATTATCTCTGTCAATTGCCCTGTCGATCTCTTCGGAAGATTTACCGGTAGAATCGGAGTAGATCTTGACGATTGCCTTACGGGTTTTAAGCATTTCTTTAGCTTGGATCTCAAGGTCGGTTGCTTGGCCGCGGATCACGCCTGAAATAAGAGGTTGGTGGATCATAATGCGGGAGTTGGGAGTTGCAAAGCGTTTGCCTTTGGCTGCGCATAGGCTAAGAAGAGAGCCCATGGAAGCGGCAAGGCCTGTCACCATCGTATAGACGGGAGAATGGAGCATTTTGATCTGATCCCAGATCGCAAAGCCGGCATCAACTGAGCCGCCTGGAGAATTGATGATGAAGAGAATTGGTTTTCCAGGATTTGCCCAGTCCAAATACCAAAGTCTTCGGATCAGATCTTTTGCTGTCTCTGAGTCCACTGCATCGGAGAGAAAGACCCTTCTTTTTTCAAGAATGGCTAAGTCCAAACGGTCATTCAGATGTTTTGCTGGTTTTACTTCTTCTTCATGCTCTCTTTCTTCGGGTTCTCTCTCAGGCATGCTTTTACTCCTTTATTACAAAGTAGAGTTCTTTTGATTATAATACAAGCTCAGGATAAAGGGGGAATCGATGAAGAAGTTCTTTTACTTCTGATCTTACCTTTTCAAGTGCTTTTGGTTCGGTCTCAATTTGAGCAAGTGATGGTTTATTGGTCTTTTCATTCATAGCAGGTTTTACATTACGTAAAAGATGGACGACCATATCCGCAATCGCTTTCATCTCAGTCTCTTTCATGCCAAGCGTTGTGACGGCGGGGGTTCCAATCCTGACTCCCGATGTATACCAGGGACCATTTTGATCGCCCGGGATCATATTTCGGTTCACAGTAAGACCTGCGGAACGAAGAGCAGATTCTGCCTGTCTTCCTGTTAAATGGAAGCTTTTTGCCACATCGATCAGAACGATATGGTTGTCGGTGCCCCCTGTTTGGACAACGATCCCTTTTCTCATAAACTCAACAGCTAGAGCTTTTGCGTTTCTGATAATTTGCGCGGCATATTGTACAAAGTTAGGGGTATCTACTTCTTTGAAAGCTACGGCTTTGGCTGCCATCACATGAGGAAGCGGGCCTCCAAGGACAATGGGACAGCCTTTATCGACTGCTTCTTTAAATTCGCTATTGCAGAGAACAAAGCCGCCTCTTGGACCTCTGAGAGTTTTGTGAGTCGTAGAGGTAACAATCTGAGAAAAAGGCACAGGATTGTAATTTCCGGTCATTGCTTTTCCTGCGACAAGTCCCGCAAAGTGGGCCATATCAGACATGAGGACAGCATCAACGCTGTCTGCAATCTCTCGCATTTTGGCAAAATCAATCAGCCTTGGATAAGCTGAATATCCTGCGATCAAAACGAGGGGCTTTTCTTTTTTTACTTGGTCTGCCAGCACTTTATAGTCGATGAGCCCAGTTTTAGGATCGACGTTATAGTCCACCGATTGCATGATCTTAGAAGAGATATTATGACGGTAGCCGTGAGTAAGATGTCCGCCTGATTGCAAGGACATTCCCATTAGCTTTTGGTTGAGCATGAGTTTTCTTACGCTTTCATACTCATCTCTTGTAAACTCATCTAAGGTTTTTTTTGAAAGCCTTTCCATCTCTTTGTTTTGGATCCGGGTCACTAAAATTGCCCAAAAGGCAACTAAATTGGCATCGGCGCCGGAGTGGGGCTGGATATAGGCATGCTCTGCCTGAAAAATTTTCTTTGCAAGCTCTACTCCTCTTTCTTCGATCTGGTCCACGTTTTCGCATCCGGCATAAAAACGATGGTGGGCATAGCCTTCACTATATTTGTCGGTCAGAAGGTTGCCCATCGCGAGCTGGACGGGTAGGGAGCTGAAATTTTCAGACGCTATAAGCTTTAATTGAGACCTTTGGTCCTTAAGCTCTTTCAATATGCTATCCGCAATCTCAGGGAATGAGGCATGCACAGTATCCAGCGATGCCATAAAGGCAATAGCGGCGGAGGTTCTTTTAGCTTCAGGTACATGTTTAAAATATTTTTGTAGATAGCTCATCGATGACTCAGTAGAATTTTTTCTTAGATTTTGAACTAGAACTTGGTTTTCTCCCAAGAGCAATTTTTTTTTATTATCCATGCGCACCTCTTCGTAAACCCAAAATAGGCCAAAAAGAAAATATTTACAATTTGAAGAGCAGATTCCCCCTTGAAGATTACAAAGGAATAAGTTATATTTTCTTCCTAGTTTAAACCTTCTAAGGACGTCTCATGCTGAATACTTTAAAAAACATTCTAGAAATTCAAGAACTTGATATGAAAATGATCCGCCTCATGCGGGTAAAAAAAGAAAGGCAGAAGGAACTGCAGCACATCGACGCTCTCCGCCACGACTTGAAAAGACAATTTGCTGAAAAGGAAAAAGAGATCGGCGAACTGAACCGCAATATTCTCCACCAAGAAATGAAAATTTCTGAAATCTCCGAAAAAATGAAAAAATTAGATGCGAAGCAAAGCACTGTTAAAAAAGTGGATGAGTTCAATGCGATCACCCAAGAAATAACAACATCTGAAAGAGAAAAAATCGCCACAGAACAAATCACTAGCGATCTTATTGATAAACGCACACTTGAAGAAGAGATCCTTGGAAAGATTAAAGAAAGCTTGAAAGAGTCAGAAGAGAGCAGCCGCACATTAGAAACTGAAATTCTCTCCAGCATCAAATTGATCAATGAGGAAGGCAACAGCCTAAAATCTCAAAGAGATCAACTTGCAAAATCCGCTGATCCTGATATCCTTAAAATCTATGACCGTCTTCTTCGAAACAAAAAAGACCGTGTAGTGGTCCCTATCGAAAACCGTGCTTGCAGCGGATGCCATATCGCTCTAACTGCTCAGCATGAGAACTTGGTGCGCAAAGGAGAAAGGCTGGTCTTCTGCGAACATTGCTCACGCATCCACTACTGGATCGAAACAGAAGCGTTAGAAGCCGGTGGAACAGTGAAGAAAAGACGCCGCCGCTTAGCAAGCGTTTAATTTTTCTGAGGGAAGGCAGGCAGTCGCTGTCTTTGACAGAGGAAAGTCCGGACTTCATGGAAGAGGATACCAGAGAAATCCTGGGAGCCGTAAGGCTACGGAAAGTGCAACAGAAAACACCGCGCTAGCCTAAACGCTAGACAGCCTGAAAATGCCTGCTTTGGGAGCAGGCCCTATCCAGGGAGACCTGGAAGGATGTAAACCCTATCCGAAGCAAGATCGAAAAAACGCTATGTGACTTCCACACGTTTTAAGCGTTGATGCTGGTCGCTTGAGGTCTTTGATGACAAAGATCCTAGAGGAATGATTGCCTCTCTCGAAAGAGAGAACAGAATCCGGCTTACCGCCTTCCCTCACTTTTTAAATTCTAAGCCCTGGGATGGGTTTTATCGTAGACTTCACGTTTTAACTTCGGTGAAACGTGAGTATAGATTGTTGTGGTAGATAAGGAAGAGTGCCCCAAAATTGTCTGAATAGTCTTTAAGTCCATCCCCTTTTCTAACCAGTGCGTAGCTATGGTATGTCGAATGGTGTGAGGGGTGATTTTTTGAGGAAGACCGGTTGCTTTTAAATAACTTTGAAAGTGCCTGTCAACAGAACGGGCAGATAGCCTTTTCCCCCATCGGTTCAGAAAGATAGCTTCTGGATCAGCTTCTTCTCTTTCCGGATCTTCTAGATATTTTTTTAGCCACCCCGCTGCAGATTTCGTGATAGGTACAATTCTTTGCTTTTTTCCCTTACCAAAAATATTTAAAACCAGTCCCTTTGCATTAAAATCGCTATGATTGAGCCCTACCAGTTCACTCAAACGGATACCGGAACTATAGAGAAGCTCCATCATAGAGCGGTCTCGAAGCCCTAGATAGGTGGTCAGATCAGGCTTTTGAAAAAGGATCTCAATTTGCTCATAAGTGATCGCAACAGGCAGCTTCTTTATTTTTTTTGGACTATCGATCTCATTCATCGGATTTTCTTGAATGATTCCCTCTTTAAAAAGATATTTAAAAAATGATCTTAGAGTGGAAATCTTTCTCATAATGGTCTTATGAGAGGCCTTATTTTCATAGAGATGGGCAAGAAATTGCCTGATCCCCTTTTTATCCCAGGTGCATCCAAATTTTTTAAAATCACAAAGGTCTATGGAATAAGCCCGGATGGTATGCTCAGAGGCATTCTTAACAACACTCAAGTGATCTAGAAATTTCCGAGTTAAATCCATATAGACTTATTCATAGCATATGCTAAAATAAAAACCCTATGATTACCCTTGATAAAATTACAAAACGAATCGGCGGCAGAACTCTTTTTGAAGATGTAAGCGTCACCTTTAGCTCCGGATGCAGATATGGCCTAACAGGACCTAATGGATCAGGCAAATCTACTTTACTTAAAATCATTATGGGAAAGGAAGATCCCACGAGTGGAACAGTGATCCTTCCTTCAAAAGTTGGCTTCTTACGTCAGGATATTGAAAGTTATCAAGAGTTTACAAGCTTAGATACAGTAATTATGGGCAATGCTCGTCTTTGGAATGCGATGGCCGAAAGAGATCGGCTATACGAGCAAGAAATGACAGATGATATCGGTATTCGCCTTGGCGAGCTAGAAGAGATCATTGGGGAAGAAGATGGTTATTCGGCCGAGTCCAATGCAGAGATCCTTTTAAGCGGGATGGGAATTCCTGAAGATCTTCATAGGAAGAAGCTCAAAGAGATTCCGACAGATAAACAATTCCGAGTGCTTCTCTGCCAATCTTTATTTGGTAATCCTCAAGCGCTTCTTTTAGACGAACCTACTAACCACTTGGATATGGAATCGATTGGATGGCTAGAGGAGTTCCTTAAGAATTATCAAGGAACAATGATCGTGATCAGCCACGATCGCCATTTCTTAAATGCAATCACCAATCATATTGCCGATATCGACTACGACACTATCATTATCTATCCAGGAAACTATGATCAGATGCTTGTCGCAAAAACCTCTGTCCGAGAAAGGGCTGAGTCAGACAATAAAGCTAAAGAGAAGAAAATCCAGCAGCTAAGAGAATTTGTCTCAAAATTTGGCGCAGGAACTAGAGCCTCT
>DATIJO010000210.1:0-8723 GCA_035478555.1 Chlamydiales bacterium | reverse complement strand
CTTTTTGTATTGATTAACCGAAAAAAGGATCGCGCCTGCAAGAAATGCAGCTTGTACGATTATTAAAGCTAAGATAATGAGCACTTTTACAAAACTTTGCATATTAATTTTTCTTAACCTTTCCCACTAAATTCTCACCTTCTGCTACTAGAATTGAACCAACACCCATTCTTATCAAATTCATTCCAGCAGGAGGAGAAAAACACCATACTACTGCACCACTAATAATCAAAATTCCTCCAAGAATAGTACCATTCGGTGCTGCAGGACCTTCGGCAGAAGTAGGTGTTTTAAGAGGTGGATCGATTTTATGCACTTGTCTATCTTTGCCACAAGTTTGCTTATTTGAATTTATATTCCAATTTTGATGGGATAAAACTTTGGTTACTCTAGGAAAAAAGCTATTTGAATTAACGCAAATAACTTCTCTTCCATTCCATATTGTATCTTTTACAGATTGACTGGGAAGAGAAGGCCAAGAAGAGAAAGTGTCATTATTATCAAGAGAATCTAGATCAATCATTAACTACTCATTTGTAAAACAAGGATTCTATGTTTCTTAGTAGGAACAAGTCAATTCTCAATGATTTTTTGAGTGGGCTGATCATTTCCATTGAACACAAAGAAAAAATTTTTTACCTTTGTCTCCTTTGTAAAGATGGAGTTAAGAAATTATGCTTCGCTTTCTTGTGATGCTTTTAAGTGTTTTTATCATGAATGTGCATGGGGAAGAAGTACATCCCATGAAAGAAGTTCTAATTGAGGCAAACAAGGCTTTGCCTTATCAGATGATGTTCCTGAAGGACTGCCCTGAAGCAATTCCTACGATCGCGCAGTGGGTGTATGATGAGTGGAGCTCCTTTGATAAAAGCTTGACCAAAGATCGATTGGTCAAGTCTTTGGAAGGTAGATTGAATGATGATAGAATCCCATTTACCTTAGTTGCATACAAAGAAAAAAGACCTGTTGGGGTCATAACATTAAAAGAGGAAAAAAATCCGGAGTTTTCTGATTTTCCCAAAGACCTTCTTTGGATGGGCACATTGTACGTAGTCCCTGATGAAAGAAAAAATGGTCTTGGACAGGCCCTTCTTGAATGGTCTAGTTTAATGGCAATGAAATTGGGCTATGAATGGCTCTATCTTTACATTTCTAATCCAGAATATGTCTCCTGGTATACACAAAGAGGCGCTGAGGTGATTCAAGAGAGAACTTTTAGGGATCATAAGATTGCTATTATGCGTTTTGATTTTGAAAAATGCTTTGCTGCAAACTTCGTAGGGGTCGTCCCATTGAAGAAGGATAAAGGAGAGTGGAAGTTATTTCTTATTAAAAATAAGGGATTTGAAGAGAATTGGAGTTGTCCTAAAGGCCAGGCTTTTCTGCATGAGACTTCCAAAGAAGCAGCAAAGCGTGAATTAAAAGAAGAGACCAATCTTAAAGTGAAAGCCTTTTTGAAAAAAGAACCAATCTTAGAAGAGTTCATTTTTGTAAAACAGGGCAGTCCCACTTTCAAAAAAGTGCAATTTTATGTTGCTGAAGTTGAGGGAAAAGTTGTGCTGCAACAAGAAGCATCAGCTGATGGGAAATGGTTTTCTTTGAAAGAAGCAATAGAGATCACTAAACATCCAGCAGGGAAAAGGACATTGGAAAAAGTGAGAAGCAAGGTAGAGCGTTTATAGAAAGACAGCTCTTCTTTGAATTGTCCAGAACCGTTCTAGTAACTCTTTTGTGCAAAGAGGAGATTGGAAATTCCCAGCATCTGAAGAACGAGTAGGTGAACCTTGGAACCTTATAACTTCAAGGCCATGGATAGCCTTTTCGATATCACGACAGTGAGTACTACTACCAAAACCTTTATGGCCACGGGCATCCGATGAGATCATAGAACGTCCGTGGAAATCCTCATACATTCCGCCTAATTGACAGATAGTGTGAGTGGTAGGAATTTGATGGGTTTTTCCAAGAGCATTAAAAGGAATCAAAAGAGCATGAATTCCGCGCATCTTAAAGCTCCAGGTACATGCTCCTGTATCATAAAAGGAGCCTGCAAAAAGACTGGATCCAAGGGAGACAGAATTGATCTTACCATCTAATTCTAAAGCATCATCCAAATGAAAATCTCCGCCTCGTACAGCAATAAGATGATGATTTGAATAGGAACAACACTCTAGAGCTAAGGCATGATGGATGACTCTTATTTCCTCTTTACTAATAGCAAGTCCATTTTTAGGCCAATCTGAGGTGAATTTATAAGCTGTTCCCCAGTCCAAGCTTATCAGGCCTTGTAATTTCGATGTGCTTAGATGTTGAGGAGATCCGCTCATTTTATGAAAAGATGTCAGATATTCTAAGGGCTTCTCAGCAAGCTTTAAAATTTGATCAAAATTTAAAGCTCCTTTGTATCCATAAGATTGAATTTTTGTTAAAAGATGTTGATTCATCTGAAAGGCTTGTTTCAGCACCTTTGGATCAAGATCAGAACCCTCATTAAAAAAAGTACGAGGTTGCCAAAATCTCTTGCCCATTGTTTCTTCATACGGGAGCTTTTCCCTTTGTGCTACATCGATTTCTTCAGCCGTTGCAAGTGCAAGAAATTCCAATTCATACGAAGTTCTTGGAAAAAACATGCACTGGAGCAAGGGATCAATGGCTTGGAGCCTAGCTTGTAATGTTTTAAAAAAGTCTAATCGAGAGATCTCTTTGTCTTGAGCTTCTTTAAAAAATTCAGTCTTACATGCAACGTGCGCTTCGTATGCCTTTTGGTAGAGCACTGGGCTAATAGATTCTCCATTTGAAAGATAAAAGAGGTATTCACCATGGCCACAAAGGAGTGGTTCTTTATTTGCATTCACTTCTTTCCAAATCTCTTCCATTCTTCTTTGGCCAGCTTTAGTAGTATCTTCGCACCGGGTTCTAAGTGCTGCGACCGAAGTTTCTGCATAACCTCTTGTCCCATTCGATTTACAGCATTGAAAAGCTGTGCCAATTTCAGGCCTTTCTAGAAAGGATAGGACTAAACTTTCGATTTTTGGTTCGAATGTAAAGGCAAGGCATAGATCAGAAACAGGGGAGGTTTCCGAAGGATCTTTATGGCACTCTTTATGTGCATGAAGTATGGATGCATCTGATAATCTAGGTAGATCTATTGCTGACATAAGTAATTATGAGTTAATTACAAATATTATACATTAAATTTTATTAACTTTCAAGATTTACTTTTTTAATTATGGTCCACTTAATGTTAGTCGGTTAGATTAAAATAATTTCTTTAACGCCACTTTTTGTTCAATAGCTTGAACTCGAACAAGACGAAAATGATAATACCGGCAACGACTGCAATGATTCCGATGACAAGGAGGGTATGAGCCATACCCTGATAATGTTCAATCTCTGCTTCTCCGGCGGCAATTCTTGCCTCTGCACCGGAAGTAAAGCCCTTGCCGATTCCCTTGGTGATTGGATTCCAATTAAACATGGATTGGGTCTGATCCACTTGACTTTGCCCACTAGAAATCTCTCCTTCTCCAATGTTTATCTTATGCTGAATGTGCTGTGAAATAAAAATGAAGATGATCCCTAAAACGATTAACCCAATTGCAGCTCCTCTTTTCGTACGCATAGCACCGCCCTTTTTTCTTCTGATTAGGCGAAAAAAATAAATTTGTACAGAGAATAATTGACTGTTGCGGCCAAATAGGATGGCTTAGATAATAGTCGCATGGAAAAAGAAATCTCTGAATACATAGAAAAAGCAAAGCCTTTTGCTAAGCCAATATTAGAGCATATTCGAAGCCTAGTGCACAAAGTCTGTCCTGAAGTGGTAGAAGAGATCAAGTGGGGCTTTCCTAGTTTTAACTATAAAGGCCTTTTTTGCGGGATGGCTGCTTTTAAGGAGCACTGCACCTTTGGGTTCTGGAAGGGCGCTTTAATGAAAGACCCTGAAAAAATTTTAGAAAATAAAGACAAGGCCATGGGGCATTTAGGAAGGATTACAGGCCTTGAAGATCTCCCTTCCGATAAGATTCTTATTTCCTACCTCAAAGAGGCAATGAGGCTCAATGATGAAGGGATCAAAGTGCCAAAAAGGAAGCCTGCTGCAAAAGAAGAATTAGAAGTGCCTGTGTTCTTCATCAAGGCTTTGAAAAAGAACTCTGGCGCTTATAAAAATTTTGAGGAGTTCTCTTACAGCAAAAAGAAAGAATATGTAGAATGGATCACTGAGGCTAAACAAGAAGCCACAAGAGAAAAGCGCATACAAACTGCGATCGAGTGGATTCAAGAAGGAAAAAGCAGGAATTGGAAGTATGAATAAGAAAATTATCTTAGTAGTCTTAGGAGTGTTTCTTTGCGGGTCAATCTATAGTGATTCTTCAAGAATTCAAGACATAAGAACTATCTTGAAAAAAACCATTCTTTCTCCACAAATTGACGACTTTTTGAATATGATGGCCATGGAGGCAGCTAGCCAGTGCGATAAAACCCTGGACGGAGAAGTTGCCGTGCAAAAATTCAAAGCTTCTTTGGAAGAGGAAAATGTATTTTCAAAGTTTGCTATGCCATTTCAATCCTTTTCCGATGAAGAGCTTACTGAACTTAGAAAAATTCATGAAAATCCTGCCTATGTAAAGTATTCCGCCTCCTCTCCTCAGATCTTTCAAGCTAATTTAGAGACAATCAAAGACTGCTTTACACTGATTGCGCAAAATCAAGGCACTCCAAAAGTAAAAAAACCTTCTACCGTTCTGGAAATTACTCTAGATAACTACCAGAAGGAAGTGGAAGAATCCTCTAAGCCTGTCATCATTGACGTCTATTCTACTACTTGCCCTCCTTGCCGCATTTTAGAGCCAATCATGGAAGAGCTTAGCGAAGAGTACAAAGGTTCCGTTCGCTTTGTGAAAATCAACGTTGAAAAAGAAGCGGAACTTGCACAAAAACTAGGAGTGACAAAACTTCCAACTCTTCTCTTCCTAAGAGCCGGTGATAAAAATGCATCTTTTACTTCCAAGGGATTTACTTCCAAGAAAGACATCCAAGCAAAAATTGCTGAACTCTTGCAGAAGAAATGAACTACGCTGAGATTTCTAAAGAGACAATCTCTCTTTTGATTAAAAGCTACGAAAGTCTTAAGAATTCACCATTGAATTCTACTATTCGTGTTCTAGTAGAGCTAAGAACTTCTCAAATGAATGGCTGTGAGTATTGCATACGGCTTCATACAAAAGAAGCGATGCAGATTCATGTGCCTGAAGAAAAAATCAAAGAGCTTTCTTCTTGGAAGAAGAGCGCTCATTTTTCTGAGAAAGAAATAGCAGCACTTTCTTGGTGCGAATCGGTGACACAACTTGATAAGCATTTAGAAAGAAAAGCTCTTTCTCCCTATTTCTCCGAGAGGGAAATTGTGGATCTCACTGCTGCAATTTCTATCATGAATGCTCTCACCCGATTGTCTATTTCTCTAAAAAATTAAAAAATATTCTTGCACAATTCTGAAAAACGCTTTATTCACCTAAGTAAAGAGGAAAGAATGTCTTTCCGAGAACACGTGAAAAAAGGGATTTGTTAACTATGGCAGTAAAAAGAAGAAGAGCGAAAGCTAAAAGAAAGTCCTCTGGAAAAAGAAGAGGCGGCGGCGGATTAACTAAGATGACTTATGGAGTCTCAGACGAATTAGCAGATGTTATTGGCGGAGGAAAAAAGACTCGTCCGCAGATCGTAAAACATCTCTGGGCATACATCAAGCGCCATAAGTGCCAAGATACAAAAAATAGAAGAATGATCGTTCCAGATAAGAAATTATCTAAAGTGATCGGATCAAGACCAGTGGATATGCTAAAACTAGCTGGTGCACTCAGTAAGCATATCAAAAAAGCATAAGTCAATAAGACTTGATTGTTCTCAAAGCCCTGAAGCCTAAAGTGGTTTTCAGGGCTTTGTTTTTTTGGCAAAATCTGCTACAATTCTTTGCCTATGAAAAAACTCCTCTTTCTCTTCTTAGTATTATCTAGTCCAATCTTCCCTGATGCCACCTGCGATAAGATCAAAGATTATATTTTTGAAAATCTCACTGAGACAGGCGTGTTGAAGCAGGATAGTGAAGGATTTGTTTACGTGGATCTGGATGATGGCTACATCAACAAGTTGCTAGAGTTTATTAAGGGAGAAGGATACGTTAGACCGCCCTATTTTGCGCCGCCTAATGGTCACGGCGCGCACATTACTGTGATCTATGCTGATGAGGCACAAGAATTAGACGAGATCGATGAACTAGGTAAAACGATTGCCTTTAAGATCAAAGCGTGTAAAGTAATTCAGCCGCCTCAGCATCCTGAATTAGATGGTATCTATGTAATTACAGTAGACGCTCCCGTTCTTAAGGGAATTCGAAGAAAGCTTGGTCTTCGGCCGCCCAAATATGATTTTCATATTACCATTGGCTGGAAGTATCGTGAGGAAGAAAAAAAAGCTGCTTAATTCATGCTTTTAAGAATATCTCTATTTCTCTCTATTCTTGTTTCTGCTCAAAGCTCTCCACTATTTTACCAAATGGCCTACGACTATGTGGGTGTATGCTGTTTTACGTTGGATGGAGATCAATTTGAAAAGATGATTGCGGACGATGTACTTCTTTGGCATCAGACAAATGATGGAGAGGTCTTACAAGCAAAAGGCAAAGAGGAGATAACAAATCTCTTTAGAAAGTATATCTTTTCCAATAGCTCTGAGATCGATGTAAAGAAGTGTTCTTTTGAAGAAACAGATGGCGGTATTCGCATTGATCTATTAGTGGAAGAAAATAAGGCAAATGAAGGAAGATACTTATTTCAGGAAAGGACGATGCTCCATTTTTCTGGATCCAAAATTTCTTCTATAGAAATGCATGTAATCAAAAGGTGAAGTTATGTTTAAATTTTTAGCTCTCTTATCTTTATTCCTAACCTCTACTGTCTTCTCACAAGGGAAAGTATTATTTTTTGCGGGAAGTACAAGAGAAGGTTCGTTTAATAAGCAGCTTCTTCAAGAGGCAGCATCCCTTGCGCGCCAGATGGATGTGGAAGTAAATGTAGTAGACCTCAAAGATTACACCATGCCGATCTATGAAGCAGACCTTGAAGCAAAAGAAGGTATGCCTATCAACGCAAAAAAATTACGCAGAAAGATGGTCGATTGCAGCACGATTGTGATCGCATCGCCTGAGTACAATCATTCCGTATCTCCACTTCTTGTAAATATTCTTGCTTGGACATCTCGTAGTGAACAAGGCGGCCCTTCTCGAGAAGCCTTTAAGGGAAAAAAGTTTATCCTTCTTAGCGTCTCACCCGGCCAAGGAGGAGGAGCAAGAGGACTTGTCCATCTACGTGACATGATTGAAGATGTAGGAGGAGAGGTTGTGAAGAGACAGCTTTCTATCTCCAATGCCCATCAGGCGTTTAATGCAGAAGGAAGACTTAAGGACAAAACTTCTCAAAAAGCTCTCAAAGAGCTAATGGGCGAGATAAGTCTTTACTAAGATTTTTTATGAATACTATTCCTTGGAGAGAGCTTGCTAGCGAGAGTATTGAGAAATATTCCGAGCCAGGGCACATGGTTCGGGCAGGGCGTTACAAGGCAGATTTAACGCAGCAAGAATTAGCTGATCTTTTGGGCATTCTACCTCATCACATAAGCGAAATGGAACATGGTAAGAGGCCAATTGGAAAAAATATGGCTAAAGCATTAGGTAAAGCTCTGAAAATAGATTACCGAGTTTTTCTTTAGAATATCTAACTTCTACGATACAGAAAAAGCGCTCCTGCAGTTGCGCAAGCAAAGAGCCCTAGGATCAATAGAGACATATTGATAGCAATCGAAGCTAAGAGCCCTCCGATGATAGCAGAGAGGGCCTCTGCTGCTACCTGAAGCGATTGGTTATTTCCCATGACCCTTCCCTGTTCTTCTTGGGAGGCTGCTAGAGAGAGCATGTTTGTACAGGCGGGGAAAGTGATGGTAACAGCTGCGCCTGCAAGAAAGAGGGTAAGCCAAAGGGCATACTGGTGTGAGGGAATAATAATGAAGATCATGAATATTCCCGTAAGTAGGGTAGACCATTTCATTAGGGTTAGGGAGGGGTAACGTTTGGATAGAAAGCCAATGATCCCTGAATTCATAATGATAATGGGGACGCTTACCCATGCAATGTACATTGAGAGTGTCGTAACGTTTACGTGAAACGCATTCACGATATACATAGGATAGCATCTAAAAAAACCAAAGATCCCAAAATAAATGAGAAAATTGATGAGATAGAGGGATCTCAATTTTCTCGAAGTAAAAATGGTAAAGAGGTTGGTGAAAGCCTCTTTCCAAGTGAGATGAGATACTTTCTTAGCGATCGTTTCTTTAAATACCGCTGCTGCCCAAATGAGGGTGCCTATAATCAGAATAGAGGTCACCCAAAAGGGTGTATCATAATTAAACCAGGAGACAAGCTTGGGATCTGCTAGCCATCCTCCAAGAAGAGGCCCTACAATAAAAGCAAGACTTGCGCTTATACCAACATAACCAAAAAACCTTGTCCTTTCATTGACAGGAACAATGTCGGTTATTGCGCTTTGAGCGACGATGACGTTTGCCTCTGATAGGCCGCATAGAAGAGTGCTTATTGCAAGCAGGGTAAGACTATGGATCCTTAAAGCAAGGGCTATGCCTGCGTAGCACAGGAAGGCAGCGCACAAGGAAAA
>DATIJO010000209.1:0-2928 GCA_035478555.1 Chlamydiales bacterium | reverse complement strand
GGGAGGAGTGCAAGTGGAAAAATCTTTCACTAGGGCGTCTTATGGTACCACTTTGGTGATGACCCCAACCATTCACCTTCCGGATGTAGAGGAAGAAAATGAATCGTCAGGGTTTATCACGCTAGTTACCAATATTACTTTTGATACAACCGAGACGTCCCAAGACGACAGGCCGCCTGTGACAAGAAGGCATATAGAAAACGAAGTAAGAGTAGCGGACGGCGAGACCATTATTTTGGGAGGTCTGAAAAGAAAGTCCGCGGAAAACAAACAGGAAAAAATTCCCTTTTTGGGGGATATTCCCGGAATTGGAAAATTGTTTGGCACAAATGCTGAATCAGAAAGCAATACTGAGATGTTTATCTTCATCACCCCTCATATCATTAAAAATCCTGTAGAGCATTTAAGACAGATCAGGACAGCCGAGCTGCAAAAAAGGCCCGGGGATATTCCTGAATTTATTGCCCGCTTAGAAGAAGCAAAGACCTATGAGAAAAAAAGAATGTTTGAAGATAGCTTAGACCTGATCTTCCATAAACAGGCGATAAAATGAGATCTCCCTTGTCAATTGCAGAAGAATTTGCCATCCCAGTTGTGCAAGAGTTAAAAGACTATCCCCTTGTGAAAGAAAGATGCGCTCTTCTTCCTTATCTTTTTGCAAAAGAATATAAGATCTTACCCTTAGAAGAAGAAGCGGACCATATTCTTGTAGCAACTTCCGAGCCTTGGAATGTTTCTGTATTGAAGGAGGTTCGCCTTCTTTTAAAAAAAGAGGTTAGGGCTGTCTTTTGCATTTCCAAAGTGATCGAAGATGCAATTGAGCGCTGCTACCATACCAAAGAAAACAAACTTTCTGAGACCAAAGAGGATCTTCCGATCAAAGAGGAGGCTGAAGGATATGATCTTCTCGAGCAAAATCATCAAAATCCAGTTGTCCGCTTTTTAAATACAGTGCTTTTGGAAGGGATCCAGATGCTTGCTTCCGATATTCACTTTGAGCCTCAAGAAAAAGAGCTGGACATCCGTTTTCGCATCGATGGGATTTTGCAGAAAAAATTCAATTGTCCTTTTGAATTTCAAATGCAGCTTGTTACTCGTTTGAAAGTAATGGCAAAATTAGACATTGCGGAACATCGCCAGCCTCAGGATGGAAGGATTAAATTAAAGGTTGGAGCAAGACAGATCGACTTTCGTGTAAGCACAATTCCTGTGATCTTTGGAGAGAGAATTGTCCTAAGGCTTTTAGATCCGGAAAACGTTCTTTTAGGAATGTCTCAGATCGGCATGCAGGAGCCTATGCTCTCTTCTTTCAGGAAAATTTTGCAAATGCCTGAAGGGATAATTCTAGTAACAGGTCCAACAGGCAGCGGTAAAACGACAACTCTTTATAGCGCTTTAATGGAAATGAACGCAGATGAACTGAACATTATGACCATTGAAGACCCGGTAGAATATAAGCTTCCTAAAATTGCCCAAATGGGGGTCAATCCCAAGATCCATGTTACTTTTCAAAGCGGGCTTAGACACATTCTCCGTCAAGACCCCGACCTGATCATGATTGGAGAGATCCGAGATAAAGAAACAGCTGAGATTGCAGTGCAGGCAGCCTTGACCGGACATCTTGTCTTAAGTACTCTCCATACCAATGATGCACCTTCCGCAATTACTCGTCTCTCCGATATGGGAATCGAGCCTTACCTTTTAAGCTCATCTATTTTAGGGATACTTGCCCAGCGCTTAGTTAGAAAAATTTGTTCCTACTGCAAAATCTCTTACGTCCCCGCAGCAGATGAACTCAAGGAGTTAGATGCGGATTTTAAGAAAGTATATAAAGGACAAGGATGTCCGGCCTGTTTTCACACGGGATATAAAGGTAGGCACGGCCTCTTTGAACTAATGCCTGTAAATGCTGAAATCCGAAAAGCGATACTGAAAAGCCAGGATGCAAGCTTCATCAGAGAGAAAGGAACATCCGAAATCTTCTCGCTTCATCAAAGCGCAAAAAATCTTGTGAAAGAGGGCGTAACCACTGTTCAAGAGGCGATCCGTCTTCTTAGGAATTTTGATTAAATTATGAAACTATCCCGATATTCAAATTTTTCAATTTTTGATCTTTTTGGCATCTTTCAAATGCCTTTTTTCAGCCATGTGCTTGCACATTGTCTTCAAAAAGGACCCCTAAAAGGGCATTTGAAATCTGCTCAAAAATCTCTAAAAATTTTTAAAACCTTACTATCGGGATAGGTTCATTTTGTATGGCTGCATTTCGATTTGAGGGTTTTAATCCGAGTGGAAAAAGAGAAAAAGGATTTATCCATGCGGATGATTTAAGGGAAGCTACCGAAAAGCTTCGGAATCGGTCCTTTTTTATCACCGATATCAAAGAGGTAGCTGAAAAAGAAAAATGGAAAGCGCTTTCTCCAAAAGAGGTCCTTTTATTTACCAAGGAATTAGCAAGGCTATTAGAAGCGGGGCTTCCCTTATTTGATTCTCTTATTACCCTTGAGGAAAAATATCGAAAGCACTCTTGCCATCCTATCATTGTCACTCTATGCGATAGCATAAAACATGGATCCTCGTTTTCAGAGGCTTTGCGAAAACATCCTTTAAGTTTTGATCCTCTCTATCTCTCCATGATTGAAAATGCAGAAAAGACGGGCAGCCTAGTAATGGCCCTGCACGAACTTGCAAGGCTTTCGTCTCGTTCATTAAACTTAAAAAAACAGCTTTTGGGCTCTCTTCTGTATCCTTTTCTTTTGCTTACCTTTTGCTTTGCAATCCTGGCCACTTTGATTTTTTATGTGATCCCTTCGCTTTCTGACCTTTTTGAGGGAAGAAGAGTACATCCTTTGACCGGGTTTATCCTAAGTATTAGTAAAGCTCTCTCTTCGCATGTGGAGATTTTTATTTTCTCTCTCCTTGGCTTAG
>DATIJO010000208.1:0-2575 GCA_035478555.1 Chlamydiales bacterium | reverse complement strand
CAAAAATTAAAGGCATTAAAGAGTCTTTTGACTGGCTCGGCTTTATCACACTTTCTTTAGGGATAGGCTCTCTTACTACTGCCTTCATGCAAGCGCAAAATTGGGGATGGCTTTCTTGGAAGACACTTTCACTGATTGCCCTTGGAATTATTCTCCCCCTTATTTTGTTTAAGGCAGAAAGAAAAGTAGCTCATCCTATTGTAGACTTAAAAGTTATCTTAAAAAAAAGCGTCCTTGCAGGATCAGGATGCGTGTTCTGTATCCAGTTCCTGACCATGGTCACTGTATTTTGGGCGATCTATTTCCAAGATATTTTACATTTTTCTCCAACGAAGGCAGGTGTTTTTGCCTTTTTTGCGAACGCTCCGTTGCTAATTGCTTCCGCTCTTGGAGGATATCTTGTGGATCATTACGGCCCTAGACTTCCTGTGAGCACAGGTTTTGCGCTTGTCTCTTTTTCTCTCTTCTTCCTGCTCTTTATCTCTCCTCCTCCTTACATCTGGCTCCTATTTGTTACCCTTGTGCCCTTTGGTTTTGGAATCCCTATGATCATGACGCCTAGCTTTGTTTCTATTTTGAATGATGTCCCTTCGGAAAAAAGAGGAGCAGTTTCTGGTTTTACTGCATCCCTTCGTCAATTCAGCTCTACCATAGGCCTTGCCCTCTTCGGTACGCTTTTCACAACAATACAAAGGCAGAAGATGCAAAATGAACTTCTCTCTATTCCCGAAACATCCTCTATTAAAGCTAGCGATCTAGAAGGCGTTCTCTCCAATTCTACTCATGCAATGCAGACTCTTTCATCTCTTTCTGCATCAGCACAAGAGCTAGCTGTGCAGTTTGCCAAAAATGCTTTCAATAAAGCATTCATTGTGATCAATATCGGCGCAGTGATCGTTGCGCTGACTGGATTCCTCATCGCATTCAAGCTGCTACGCAATCAGCCCATCCATCTGCTGAAAAAGAAATAAATTATCTTGCTCGAAGCGCATTTAGAATGACTGCAACATCGATGATCTCTTGCAGAACTGCTCCGATCGCCGGAATGATCACTCCAAAATCTGCAATGACCATGAGGATAAAACTAAGACCTATGCCTATGTAAATGCTTTGTTTGGCAACACGAAGCATCCTCTTTCCCGTTTCTACAGCATCGGCAACTTTGGTTGGATCGTCCACTAGGAGAACAATATCCGCGGTTTCGGCTGAGATTGCGCTACCTGAAGCACCCATAGCGATCCCTACAGTTGCTGTCGCGAGAGCAGGCGCATCGTTGATACCGTCACCAACCATCACAATGGGATCATAGGTTTTTTTAAGTTCCTGGATCTTACTTACCTTTTGATCAGGTAAAAGCTCAGCTGCTACTTTTTTTATTCCACCCTGACGCGCGATCACTTCCGCGTTTTTTTTGCTATCGCCTGTCAGCATGACCACTTCTTTTACACCGAGAGAGTGAAGCTTTTGTATCATTGCAGGAATTCCGGGGCGGATGTGATCGGTGATGACAAGGCATCCGATACATTTTCCATTGATGGCAATGAAGATCAGAAGCTTTTCCTGAGTATAGAGATTTTCAAGCACCTTCTTCTTTTCTTCAGATAAAACAATCTGCCCGATCTCTTCTTCTAAGTAAGCCCAAGAGCCAATGACGATTTTTTCATTTTGGAATTCGCCTTGAATCCCCTTGCCAGCTTTTTCTTGAACATTAACAGGAATAGGAAGAGAAGAGGTTTTCTCTAGAGCCTTTTCCACAATTGCCTTCGCTATCGAGTGGGAGGAAAACTGCTCTAAAAGAGCTGCCTTATAAAGGACCTCCTCTTCGTTCACATCATTCAAAGAGACAATTTTTTCAAGAAATGGCGTGCCGTAAGTTATTGTCCCCGTCTTGTCGAACACCACTGCTTTGGCCATCCCAACTTGTTCCATAGGAGTGCCGCCTTTCACAATAATTCCTAAGTCTGCCGCACGGTTAATACCGCAGATGACAGCTAGAGGCGTTGCCAGGATCAAAGGACAAGGTGTTGCTACAACTAAAACGGCCAATATTGTAGTAGGATTATGTGTCACAAAATAGCCGATTGTTGCCATGATCAAAGTAAGAGGCGTAAAAAATAGGGCATAGCGGTCTGCAAGCCTTTGGATCGGCCCCTTCTCTGCTTGTGCTTTTTGCACAAGCTCGATGATTTTGGCATACTGGCTCTCTTTGCTTAACTTATCAGCGCGCATTTCAAAGGAGCCATTCACTACAATCGTACCGCTAAAAACCTTGCTTCCCGCTATCTTATTTTTCGGCAGCGGCTCTCCTGTAAGACTAGATTCATCGATCTCAGATGATCCTTCCACTATAGTTCCATCCACAGGAACAAGATCACCTGTTCTTACAATGATCGTGTCCCCCACCCGAATCTCTTTCGTATCAATTTTTTGTATCTGTCCTTTCACCTTCCTATAAGCAATACGAGGTGCTCTTGCGATAAGCGCTTCCAAAGAAGAAGTAACTCTTCGAAATCCATACTTCTCAAGGGCTTCTCCTCCCGATTGCATGAGGACTACTACAGCGCCAGCAAAGGCC
>DATIJO010000207.1:0-8672 GCA_035478555.1 Chlamydiales bacterium | reverse complement strand
AACTCAAACACAAAAAAGAGAATAAGGAGGGTGAGGACAAACTTGCCTCCGGGGAGGAGCCAGTTTTTCTTAGGGTAGCGGTGTTTGTAGCGTCCGATCCAGGCCATAAGAGCGGGGAAGAGGCCGAAGAGGATGGCGCAGCTGATGCCGCCGGCGTAGCCGAGGGCTTTGAGGAAGAGCTTGGGGTAGATCAGGGTGATGATGGTTGGGGGGAGGAATACGAGGAGGCAGAGGTAGAATTTGTTGAGATGGGTTTTTTTGAGCTTGAGGCCGTCGGATAGGAAGTCGACGAAAGCGAGGGCGAGGGCGATGTAGGAGGCGGTGAGGGTGAAGAAGGCAAAGATTTTGGAGACCCAGAGGAGATAAGGGTTTGGACGAAGTGGACGAGGGGCATGACAGCATTGTGGCCAAGTTTTTGGGCTTCGATGAGGCCATTGGGGCCTTCTACGGGGATGATGCCGAGAATGAAAAACTCCCAGATTAGGTAGACGAGGAGGGGGATGGATGTGCCGAGGATAAGCGCGAGGCGGAGTTTTCTGACATCTCGTTTCATATAGGTGACGAGTGTGGGGATGATGACCTGATAGGTGAAAGAGGTAAAGAGGACGGGAAGTGCGAACCAGGCTTTTCCCCAATTTTTGTAGGTGAGAAGGTTGAGGTTGATCTCTTTAGTTGAAGAGATGATGAAAAAGAGGTAGGTGGAGAATACGCCAGCCATGAGGATGAGGTTGAGGCGATCGACGGAGTGAGTTCCAAGATAAACGACAGGTGAGAAAAGGACAACGTAGATGATAACTGCTGCCCATTCCGGGAGTCTGGCGCCGAGGAGTTCGTTCAGTACTGCGCCTCCTCCTGCAACGTGCGCGATCATGACGGTGATGAAGAGGAAGAGGTAGACTACCCAGGTGGTGTCTTTTCCCCAGTTGCCTAGCATGCGCTGGGTCATGGTGATGAAGTTAATGTCCTTGGGGAGTTGGAGAGCAACTTCTAGTAGGAGTAGGCCGGTTGATAGCATGAAGAGCCAGCAAAGAATGTAGATCACAAATGCGGGGATGAATCCACCTTGTCCGGTAACGATGGGCATGGCGAGCATGCCTACACCAATTGATGTGCCTGCGATAAGAAGTGATCCGCCTAGAACATGTCCGCAAGAGTGAAAGATTTTCATGAAAAACCTAGAAAGTTTGGGTATAGCTTACCACGCCAGCGATAAAGTTGCTGGTGTTTCTTCCGTAGACAGAAAACCAGACACCGGCAAGGACGCCGATCTTGCTGGAAGGGTTGTATTCAATAGCGGGCGCGAGGCTAAGCTGGTCGCCAAAGGAGCCGCCAACAGTGGCAGGAGCGCCGGTGGAAGTTGTGCCGTGGATGCCTTTGAATTTTGATTTACCGAAGTAGAAATAGGAGATATCCGTTGCAAATACCCAATTCTGGGTAATGCTGTATTCGATACCAATATCGCCTGTGAACTGCTGGCCCAGTTTTACCTTTCCATCGGTCCCAAATCCTCCACCATAAGAGTTGAAGTTTTTCACATGGACTTTAGAGGGGAAGGTAAAAACAAAAGAGGAGCGTAGGTTGAAGGGGTGTTTTGGCCAGACCCACCAGAAGACTTTAGAGATGTTGATAGAAAGGTTTGTGACGTATGAACCTCCGCCCACACCGTCAAGTCCATTTTTGGCAGGATCTAGGTTTCGAAATTTTCCTGTTGGAAAAAGCTCTGAGATAACGATCTTTACTGCGGCAATATAGGGCTGCTCTTTTACAATCTGAAAGCCTAAGCCAAATTTAGTATCTAAATATCCCCCTGAATGGACGTCATTTTGTGTGTTGTAGATGCCTTGGATGACTAGAGTTGCATCTATGCCTTTGACAACGCCTGTTTGGGCAAGAAAGAGCGGGTTGACTTGGATCAGTTTGGGGATATCGACGGAGTGTCTGTTTTTATTGTATTTTCCGTAGTTGTCCAGAACAAAGACATAGGGCTGGATCACAAGGTAGCCTGGATCTAATACGTGGGCGGATGGTGTGAGAAGCGGGCCCGCATACCAGGGGTTGAACATCTCCATTGCTTTCCAAAAGTCGTGCTCTGCCTTATCGAGCTCCGCTTGGACTACCTGTGGAGGCGGAGGTGGATTAGGATTTAAGGCCATAAGGGCAAAGGGCAAAAGAAAAATAAGGAAAGTAGATTTTTTCATAGGTATCTTCCATCTTGCTCAATTCTAAATTTTTTTACAAGCCAAGAAAGATTTTTTTTACTTTATAATTATCATTATTCTGTGCTATAATTTTGTAATTAATTTAGTTATTTCATAATTATGGCTACTAAACCAGTTGCTTCAAAAAATGAGCCTAATTTTCCTGCGCATTGGCATATTCTTGCAATGAGCCCGTTGAGAGACTTGGTAGGCCTTTTCACAAATTATCTGAATGTAAAAGATACGATTGCATTTCTTTCTTCTTGTAGATCGCTTTGGGATATAAGATCTCCCAGATGCTTCAAGCAGCTTGATTTTGAAGGAACAAGGCCAACCCTAGAAAAATTTACTGATTTTGTTACTTCCTGTGTCAATGTAGTAGCGATCAATCTAGATGAATGTAAATCTACTGTCACTGATGCTTGGTTTGAACAAATAGGGGAAAAATGTCGTAAATTGAAGATGATCGAGTTTTCTTCTGTACCTTTTTTAACAGGTAAAAGCATTACTCATCTAGCACGTTGCAAAAATCTACAACAGATTTTTGTTCATGGTAGTGTTGTCTGGACAGCCTTGTTAATCGAGAGCCAAATCGTCAATTTTCCGAGACTTTTAAGTTTTACTGGATGGTCAGTAGATGATGAATTTATAAAAGCATTAGCAAAATCCACGAAATGCGGATCTTTTGTTTTTTACCACCCTTGTTTCACTGATCATGGAATTGGACATTTAAAAAACCTTCGAAAGATAAAATTACATTTTGCGACAGAGATTACAGGTCCCGGATTAGCAAAGCTTATTCAAAATTGTCCAGGACTACAGGAGCTGGAAATTTTGGATACCCCTTTTGATGATCGTTGCCTTCAAGCTCTTCAGCAATGCAGAGAATTGCGAGTTCTTAAATTGATTGGTAATCTTTGTACAATCACTTTAGAGGAAGTAATAGAAGTACTTAAAAATAATCCCAATATTGTGGAATTGGTGCTTAGTATAGACAAGCTTAATGATGAATGGTTCAGGCGAATTGCACCCTATTGTCCTTCAGTTAAGTATTTAACTATTTTTCAAGGAGGCAAGGAAAGAAACTCTCTTCAGATGCACAAACAGCAGCGCAGAGCAGAAGTAATCACGAGTGGTGTTGATGAAGTGAGACCAAAAGAGAGAAGAGAAACTTATGAGTGGCAAATGCGTCTCAAAGCTGCACGAACAAGTGCATTTCCAAGGACTGCTCTACTCCATTCAGATTTTGTTGCCTCTGTAAAAAATGGTTCTTCTCGAAAACCTCTTAGAGTTAAAAAAGAGACAAGTTAACATGGCTACAAAAGCAGTAACAAGTCCAGCAGCTATTCCATTTCCTGCCAATTGGCATATTCTTGCACTGAGCCCGCAAAGAGAGCTCGTAGATCTTTTCACAAGCTATCTAAATGTAAAGGATACGATTGCGTTTCTTTCTTGTTGTGGAACGCTTTGGGATATAAGAAGTCCAAGATTCTTCAAGAATCTTGATTTTACGGGTACAAGGCCTGATCTTGAGAAATTTACGGAATTTGCAGTTAATTGTGTAAATACGGTAATGATTGATCTTAGTAGATGTAAAAGCGTTGTCACAGATGCTTGGTTTGAGAAAATTGGTGCCCACTGCGGGAATCTAAGAAGGATCAATCTAAATAATCCCACCATTGATCTAAGAGATAGAACAACAGATGATGGTTTAAAGCATTTTGTAAAATGTCAAAAGCTCCAAGAGATCATAGGCGTTGCTCTTTATTCCATCAAGCCGATATGTGATCTAGTTGCCCAGTGTCCTAAACTTACAAGGTTTAATACAGTTTATTGGCGTGCAGATGATGAGCTTCCTAAAGCAGTTGCTAAGTGCCCAAAATTCACAAAGCTTGAACTGGGCTGCTGCGATATTACAGATAAGGGAGTTGCTCAATTAAAAAATCTTCAAACTTTGCGCCTTGCGATCGCAAATGGGGTAACAAGAAGCGGTATTCAAACGCTGATGCAAAACAATCCAGGGGTGCAAGAGCTTGAACTTTGGAATAGTCCCGTTGAAGATCAACATCTTTTTGGTTGCCGTGAACTCAGGGATTTGAGGTTAGTAGGCTGCGAAAAGATCACTTTAACGGGAATAATCTTTGTTCTATCTAAGAACCCTAAGATAGAAGTTTTGGATCTTTCAATCGATATCAATGACGAGTGGTTAAGGCAGATGGCACCCCATTGTCCTTCTCTTAAAATGCTTATGATTCCCGAGGATCTTGTAAGTGATATGGCTTGCAGGGAATTCTTTGTGCAAAAACCCAATACAGTCCTTAAATTTAGTACCTACTCAATGAAATCTGAACAAATGAGAGCGCATGAGGAAGAAGCTGCAACCCTTCACCGTACAGTTTCGGATGTGAACCGCTGCCTAAGAACAGCGACCATTGCAGGAAAGATTACGAAAGATAGGCTAGATCCGCCCTTTGTATGGCAGATGAGGCTAAAAGCTGTCCGTGCAAAAAAAACAGTTCTAAGGCCTCTGTTATTGCATCCAGACTGCTGGGCTTATTCAAAAAACGCTCCTACTTTAAAAAAGCAAAGGACAGAAAAAGAGTAAATCAGTAAACGGGGAGAAAAGGAGGCATCCGATGCCCGATATCCCTGAAGCCAATTTCCCAAGGCCATCCCCTGAGGATCTAAAGCTCTATCATCAAGAGTTCTTACATGGCTGCGATCTTTTCCAAAGAGCCCTCAATGAATACCAAAAGTCTGAGATCCCCCAGCAAAAAGATGCCTTTAAGAAGGTAATGGGATCTGCTTTGCATGTTCTGAATGAAACTGCCTCTGTAGTCTGTAAGGGCCAAAAGCAGGTCAATAAAGAAGAGGAAGTGGAGAAAGACTTTAAAAAGTTTGTTAAGGATGATTCTGAGGACAATATCCAGAAGCTACAATCCGATATCAATGATCTAAAAACCTGGGTAGCAAAAAATAAGGTATGAAAGCAACATTTGGCGCCGGTTGTTTTTGGGGAGTGGAGGAGGCCTTTCGGTCGCTTCCCGGTGTGATATCTACACGCGTTGGCTATTCCGGCGGCCATAAAATCAATCCTACTTACAAAGATGTTTGCGAAGGCGATACAGGACATGCTGAAGTGGTAGAGATTGAATATGACCCTAAGAAGATCACCTATAGCAGGCTGCTCGATATTTTTTGGCAGCTCCATGATCCGACTTCAGTGAACCGTCAAGGACCGGATGTTGGAGAGCAGTACCGTTCGGTCATTTTCTATCATAATGACACTCAGAAAACAGAAGCTCATTTCTCAATGGTAGAAGAGGCTAAAAAGCATAAAAGAAGAATCGTAACTGAAATTCTTCCGGCTAAGCCGTTCTACAAGGCGGAAGAGTATCATCAATGCTATCTCAAGAAAAAAAGGCATGTTTCTTAATCGAAAGGATGCAGGCGTAAAGCTTGCTGAGAAGCTTGGCAAATACAAGAGCGCCAAAGAGGGCATAGTCATTGGCCTTCCTAGGGGCGGTGTCGTCGTTGCCTATGAGATCGCAAAGGCTCTTCAGCTTCCATTAAACGTGATTATCGTGGCCAAACTTAGAGCGCCTAACAATCCTGAGCTTGCTATTGGAGCTCTTGCCGGGAAAGAGGTATTTATTGACCAGGAGATGGTGGATAGCCTTGGAGTCTCTGAGAAGTATGTGCAAGAAGAGATCGAAAGAAGAAAAAAGGATGTAGAGAGAAAGCTAAAGCTATTTGCAAAAGAGCCTGCCAAGTTTTCCGAAAAAACGGTCATAATCGTAGACGATGGAATGGCCACAGGATCAACTATGCATTCAGCTGTCCAGGCGATAAAAAAGGAAAAGCCAAAGAAGATAGTATTGGCTTTGCCTGTTGCTCCTCCGGAGAGCTTGGATAAGTTCAAGGGGCTTGCAGATGAGATTGTTTGCTTATTAACCCCTGCAAATATGTATGCAGTGGGGCAGTTCTATGAATCTTTTCCGCAAACTTCAGATGAGGAAGTCATTCGATTGTTGAAGTAAGAATGATTATCTTTTTTACTTTTTTCTAATTCGAATAACTTATTATGGAAATCTTTGATTTCCATATGTATCGAATGTGTTAATTCTCTCATGGCATCTATTTTTGCATCCATATGCCGGATATCTGCACGAGATTCAGCTCTCACCCAAATAAACATTCCGAAAACTGTGATGAAGAAAATGGTAAATTGAGTCCATTCCATAGAAATCTCTTTTTCGAACTATTCTACTACTTTATCCTTTAAAGCCAATATCTATTCCGGCTTAAGGTATCTTCCTCTTTTGTCCTGGAAGTATCCGCAGACGATCATCACAAAATCGATGATGGTCCAGATGCCAAAACCACCAAAGGTAAGGAGCATCAAGATCCCGGTGCCTATCTTGCCAACATAGAATCTATGGACCCCAAAAGATCCTAAGAAGAAGCAGAGTAGGACTGCTGCTATGTAGTTTTTGGGGCTAATTGAGCTTTTTGATCTTTTTGCAGCCATGAACCTATCTCACTGTTAGGGTTTTAATTAGAAATCCAGGGTTAATCTTGCAGTTAGGCCTTGTAAGGCAACTAGGCCTGTTGCTTGTATTGTTTGAGTAAAACCGGATACAGCTGGTAGAGCAAAGCCAGTTATCAATTGTGTAGAGCGGTAGACCTCTTGTAGGTTGAACCAGGCATTGAACTCATAGCCTGCAAATATTTCCATACGGAAATTGCAAAAGTTTTGCTGATAAGAGGGTCCCAGTAAACATTGTACAGTATAGGCTAACCTTGGCTCTTTTCTAAAACCATCGATAAAAGCCACATCAGGGTTATCGGCAGGAACTGCAGCAAAAGTCGTTTTTCCATAGGTAAGATTATGGTAGTTGCCTAATAGAAGACCTGAAGAGAAAAGGGCTGTCATATAGATGTGAGGGCCCCAGTACCAGTCAAGATTGGTTCCGATCTTTAACCCGCCTCCATAAAATCTCCAACGGTTAAGCACTGTTGTGGAATGTCCAGCAGGGTCAAAGTATTTTACCTGCCATTTTTGTTTTTGGTAGGTAAGAGGAATTCCTCCGAAAACCCGAAGGCGTAGATGAGGATTCGGAAGAAATACTCGGTCTACTAAAAGATCGATCACATGATAGTGGAAACCTATTTGGCTTGTTGCTGTTTGTATTGGCAAAGTAAATTGGTTGGGGAAGGTAGAGACTAAAAAAGTATTCGGAGTGGTTGGCTGAGTTGCTGTATTTTTTCCCTTATCATGTAGCCAGGTATATTGTATCCACCCTTCGTAGTATTTTGGGGCATTGAAATAGCCAATGGATGCCCTAAAGCCTGGTTCATATTTAAATTTGGCTCTTTTTTCACGGCCTTGGACATAAGAAGCAGTGGGTCCCCATACAGGTCTTGTCATTTTATAAGCGTAGTCCAGTGCTCCTTCCAATATCTGCCAATAGAGGAATTCCAGATTAGTGAATACAGCAGGCTTTTTGATCTGATAAAGATCGGGACAGGGCAAGCACTCCACATCTTGACAACGTGGAAGGCAAGGGGGGCAACAAGATTCCTCTTGAAATCCAAAGCAAGTCGTCACATAAAGAAGGAAAAAGGGAATGATACTTCTAGTTTTCATAGGGATGGCACATTTGGTTTTTCTTTTTAATTCGCAACGTATTCGTTTCATCTTTTTTTTACTAGTACTATCTATTTCTCTTTATGGGGAAGCGGTCAATGAATCAGAGGACTTAGTCCAAAGTGCTGTATCTAGCGAGATAGAGCAGGAACAAGAGGTCATTGACATGGGCCCTAAGTTTTCTCCGGGATACCCTAGTGTATACCTTCCCGAAGAACATTTAACAAACGACTGGCTGGGTGCAAGAAGTTTTCTTGATTGCCACGGCTTTAACCTGACCCCCTATTATTACATCGATGTAATGGGAAATCCTATTGGAGGAGTTAAACAAGGACTTGCCCAAGCAAGCTGGCTTGGAGCAGATCTCTTCTTTGATTTTGAGAAAATGATGGGTTGGTGCGGTTGGTCATTGTTCAACTCTTGGGCATTTCTTTTTGGGACTAATTTATCTGTGGAAGATATTGGGAATGACTTTTGGGTGCAGGAGCTCTTTTATATTGAAACGGTAATGCTTGATTCTTTGTACCTAAAAAAAACTTTTCCTGACATTGGGCTTACTTTTAAATTAGGAAGAGTGCATGTGGGTGATGATTTCGCAACTTCTCCACTTTATCGCTACTATGTGAACATTGCTTTTGATGCAAATCCTGTCAGTTTTTTCTATAATACCTCTTTTAATTCAGTGCCGATCGCTCTTTGGGGATTCTATTCGGAATATCAGCCCTATGATTTTCTCGTCGCAAAATTTGGGGTTTTTGATGCCAATATTAATGATGTTCTTAAAGATTTTGATCATGGCATGAATTTTACCTTTAAAAGTAGGG
>DATIJO010000206.1:0-3928 GCA_035478555.1 Chlamydiales bacterium | reverse complement strand
GATCTGTTTTTAGCGATGGAGATAACGTCATCATCCAAATAAAAAGAACGGGTTAACTTCATTTTTTTACGATGGCGTACTTTGCTTCTTGTAAGATGAAATCAATGGAGACAAGTCTAATGGATATGGGGTGTCCCAGACCAAAGATTTTGCCTGTCCTTTCCCCTTTAAAGGATTGGGTAAGATTATTGTAATGATAAAAGTCATTCCCTATCTCGGATACATGAAGAGAACCATCGAGTAAAAGTTCTTTTAGTTCAAAATGGATCCCATAGGGTTTTACTTTGGTGATCTCAGCTGTAAAAACCTTATTAGGGTCATTTTTTTGAAATTTCTCAAGAAGCCTTAGTTTCTTTAGTGTGGTGACCGACTCCTCTGCCCTCATGCTGATCCTTTCCCTTTGGGAGCAGACGTTGGCAACTTCCTCTAAGTTCTCATCTTCAGGCTCTTCATCAAAAAGAAGGCGCTGGATCACTAGATCCGAGTATCTTCTTATAGGAGAGGTAAAATGGACATAATGTTCTAGAGCAAGGCCGTAGTGGCCGATGTTTTCAGGAGAGTATAAGTCAATTTTCATGCTGCGGATAAACGCAACGGATAGTCTTGTGATCTGCGGTGTGTTTTTTGCCTCTAGGAAAAGTTTTTGAATGTCTTGCTGCGTTGGTTCTTTGGGAAGAGAAAATCCCAAAAGCTTTGCATAGGCGAAAAACTCTTTGAAATTTTCAGGGGAGGGCTCTTCATGGATTCGATAGAGCGGGGTTTTCCCCCTATTTGCTATGGAAATTCCCACCATTTCGTTCGCCTTAAGCATAAACTCTTCAATGAACTGATGGGTAATATCATACTCTTCAATACGAACTTTTACAGGCTCTCCCTTTTCATTTACTTCTAAAACCGCATCAGAAAGGGCAAAATCGATCGATCCTCTTTCCATTCGCTTTTTCTTTAATAGAAGTCCAAGTTCTCTACAGTCTTCAAGTAGAGGAAGAAGAGGGCTCTTGATTTTTTTATCTAATACCTCTTTGGCCTCACGGTAGGTGAATCTCTTTTCACTTTTGATATAAGATCTTGAGATCCTGGTTTTTTTCTGATTTCCTGATTTGTCCATCGTGATGAAGACCGAAACAGTCAAGCGGATCACATCCGGTTTTAAGCTGCAAAGCCCATTGGAGAGCTCCTCCGGGAGCATAGGGATGCATTTTCCAGGGAAATAGGTGGAATTGCCTCGAAGATAGGCCTCTTTGTCCAAAAATGATCCTGGCTTAATGTAATAGGCAACATCAGCGATATGAACGCCTAATTCAAATTCACCCTTGGGACCTCTAGTAATAGAGATCGCATCGTCGTAGTCTTTTGCAGTCTCTGGGTCGATGGTGATCGTGGTGATGCCGGTTAAGTTCTCTCTTCCTTTCAAGTCTTTTGTTTCTACGCTAGCTTTTCTTTTTTTTGCTTCTTTTAAACAATTGTCCGAAAAGCTAGAGACAATCTCAAACTCTTCCACGGCTGCAGGAATATCAAAAGAGGGATCAGATAAGGGGCCGATCACACATTTTAAAGTGCCTTCGGTAGTTTTTTCGATGGTATTCCAGTCGGTTACTTTCATGATGATCCGATCGCCGCGTTTCAAGTCAATCTCAGGAGCGATCAAAATCACTTTTTTTAGCTTGCCCATCAAAGGTGCAAAAACTTCATACCTTCCGTTTCTTCCATCAAGAATAGTCCCCGCAAGATGGGTCCTTCCACGCTTGATAACCTTGGAAATCCTACCTTCTGGGCCTTTTTTAGATACAATGGGATGGACATCGACCTCGACTAGATCCCCGTCAACTGCGCCATTGATCAGATGCTTAGGGATAAAGATATCGGCGCTTTTATATTGTTTTTCAGGAGTTACAAAGCCAAAGCCTCTTGGATGAAGCTGAAGGGTGCCTGTGATGGTGTTATGCGTGGGCCTTTTACGGGAAAATCCCTTTTTTCCCTTTTCTACATGGCCCTCTTCTGCAAGCTTTTCTAAAACCTTCTGTAAATCTTTTTTATTGGTCTTAGGGTTTAACTTTTCATAGAGGGTTTTTTCTGAAAGGGGCATTTGGGCATTATCTAAAAGTGTTAAGATAGCGCTTTCGATCTCGTCCTGTACTCTATCACCTACGTTGGGAGCTCGTTTGGTCTTTGGAGATTTTTTTCTTCGATTTTTCATGTAAGAAACCCACGCTTGGTGAGATGGGCCTCTAATGACCCAGGGCTTGTATATCTAATTCCATTTAGTCCCACTTTCTTAGCCGCCTTAATATTTTCCCCAAGGTCATCGATATAGATACAGGGATTTCCATGAGCAAGGGCCAATGCCTTATGGAAGATCCTAGGTTCTGGTTTTTGCATTTTTAATTCATAGGAGAGAAGAAAATCATCAAAAAGTTTTAGGACAGGATAATGAGAATAAGCGTAGTTAAAGTGGGCCTCGCAAGTGTTTGAAAGAAGGATCAGCCTACTTCCTTGCTCCTTCAATTTTTTTACGATAGGGAAAAGTTCGAGATTGGGCTCGAAAACATTGGAGGCAGCTTGCATGAGCTCTAAGAAATTTACCTCTTTTTTAAAGGTCCTGTTCAAATGAGCATGCAGCTCATCCGATGTGACTTCGCCAAGTTCATAGTGCTCTGCCATTTTGTTTTTAAAATATACATCGTAGATCATTTCAGGGGATGTCTCATAGGCAGATGCGATTTGCCTGCACATCTTTTGATGGCTAAAAAAGATCAGCACATTGCCCAGGTCAAAAAAGATGGTTTGTTTCATGAATGCCTTAAAAAGCTCTTATAAGTGTTCTGCATCAGACAAGCAATGGTCATAGGCCCAACGCCTCCGGGGACAGGTGTAATGTAGGAGGCCACTTTTGACACCTCATCAAATGCGACATCACCCACAATGATCATTTTTTTGTTTTCAGGATCATAGATCTTGCTTTGTCCTACATCTACAACGACCGCTCCTTTTTTTACCATTTCTTTTCGGACGAAATGGTGTTTTCCCATTGCAGCGACCAAGATATCAGCGGATAGGGTATGCTTTTTAAGATCCTCGGTTTCACTATGAGCTATTGTTACCGTTGCATTGCATCCCTTCTTCTTTTGCACCAGGATTGCGGCTAAGGGCTTTCCTACAATATTACTTCTACCCAAGATGACCACATGTTTTCTTTCCACTTGAACGCCATATCTTTCTAAGAGGAGCTTTACGCCGTGAGGAGTGCAGGGAAGAAAGCCATCCTCGTCTCCTAAGAGCATTTTTCCTACGTTTATAGGATGAAAGCCGTCCACATCTTTGTTAGGATCAATGGAGCGCATGATCGTTACAGGATCAATCTGCTTTGGGAGAGGCATCTGCACTAAAATCCCATCAATATGGGCATCTTTATTGCCCTTTTCTATCTCATGAACGAGCTCTTTTTGGCTGATGGATTCCGGTAGTTCAATAATACGGGAATAATACCCTATGAAATTGCAGGCTTTTGCCTTCATCTTCACATAGATTTGGGACGCTGGGTTTTCACCTACCAAATAGAAGGCCAGGCCAGGCTTTCTTTTATGAGAAGAAACCTTGAGCTTGAGATCATTTAAGATCTCTTCACTTAATGCTTTTCCATCTAATAGTCTCATACGTCCCTTTTAAGAAGTTTCGCCAGTTCGCCATGAATTCTTTGATTCGTTGCAAGTATAGGGCTATAGACATCGATCTCTATATCGTTTTCATCCCACTGGGTAACTTTTCCACCGGCTTCTTCTACCAGCAATTTTCCTGCGGCAACATCCCAGGGAAATAATCCTACCTCAAAGTAACCATCAAATCTACCTGCAGCAAGGTATGCCAGGTCAATCGCAGCAGATCCTAGTCTTCGAATAGGAATGCCCTGCCTTAAGATACTGGTAAAATG
>DATIJO010000205.1:0-10916 GCA_035478555.1 Chlamydiales bacterium | reverse complement strand
GTTGCGATCCCAACACCATAAAAGATGTCCGGATGGGAGGTCAGTTTTTTATAGAGCTTACCTCTGGTTTCCTTGGGTACCTGTTTGGAATCATTCAGGTACCACATACGGAAATTTGAGGGGAGGATACAGGCTGCGGCGACGACAGGACCGGCAAGTGGACCTCGTCCTGCCTCGTCAATGCCCGCAACTAATTTATAACCCGCGTTCAGGATCGCTTTTTCTTTTGCTCGCATAGATGCGAAGACTTATTCGGGAGTAGTCTCTTTTTTTACAGTTTCATCAACATCTGGTTTAGAGGCGTTTTCAACTGCACCTTCTACTTCTTCGTCTTCTGCTTCGATCAGCCCAAGTCTTTCTTGTACTTTAGCAGCTTTACCGGATGCGCCGCGGATGTAGTAGAGCTTTGCTCTTCTTACTTTTCCTGAACGGACAACTTCGATTTTAGCAATTTTTGGGCTGTGGATTAAAAAGACCCTTTCCATGCTAGAGCCATAGACATGACGGTAGACGGAAAAAGTTTCAGAAAGTCCTGTCCCTTTTCTTGCAATGACTGTTCCATTAAAAATCTGGGTACGTTCTTTCTCACCTTCCACAATGCGCAGGTGAACGCGAACGTTATCCCCTACATTGAATTTGGGAAGTTTTTTCTTGCTGTGCTTGCTTTCATAAGCTTGAATAATTTGATTCTGAGCCACTTGATTTCTCCTTAATTCTTAATAAATCTCTCGTAGAGATCGGGTCTTACAATGCGTGTTTTTTCCAATCTCTGATTCTTTCGCCATTTCTCTATTTCTGCGTGGTTTCCATTCACCAACACTTCAGGGACTTTCATCCCATCATATTCCTGAGGACGCGTGTACTGCGGCGCATCAAATAGCCCCTCTTGGAAGCTGTCGTTTTTTACCGACTCTGGATCTCCGATCACTCCGGGAATAAAACGGATGACCGCATCCAATAAAACAATGGCAGCCGCACAACCATTGGTGAGAACATAATCCCCTATGCTGATCTCTTGATCTACATATTTTTCGATTATCCTCTCGTCTATCCCTTCGTAATGACCGCAGAGAAGGACCAGGTCATTCTCTTTTGCAAGCTCTTCGCATAATGGCGAGGTTAATGGCCTGCCTTGCGGGGATAGATAAATAACTTTAGAACTCTCTCTTTTAGCGCTCTTGATCGCATCGCAGACTGCTTGCGGGGCTAGGACCATACCTGGTCCGCCGCCGAAAGGCTTATCGTCTACTTTCTTATGCCTCTCTTTCGAAAAGTCCCTGATATCAATCAGTTCAATATCGATCAGCCCCTTTTCTCTCGCCCGTTTCAGGATGCTTACATCAAAAGGCCCCTGAAAATATTCGGGAAAGAGCGAAAGTAGGCAAAAGCGCATGTTTCTTTATTTAGCTTTAGCTTTGGCTTTTTTTGCCTTGCTCTTAGTTTTTAAAAACTTCTTTAATTTTTTATCATTAAAAGACTTGAGCACTTCAGGAGCAAAACGCTTGAGAAGAGCTTTTGCTCTTTCTGAGATCAATGCGCCTTGATCTAGCCAGTGCCATACGCGGTCTTTGTCCATATGCAAGTTCTTATCTTCTGCAGCAAAAGGGTTATACCAGCCAAGCTTTTCGATGTATTTACCATCTCTTGGGGACCTTTCATTGGCCACGACCAAGCGGTAGCTTTGAGCGTTGTTTTTTCCTTGCTGTCTGAGGCGTATAATTAATGCCATTTCTTATCTCCCATTTTCTTCATGATTTCATCCATATTGGGCATTCCCTTGCCTTTCATACTAGGCATATGTTTGAAAAACTGTTTCAATTTTTTAAATCCTTTTACCATTCGATTGACATCGTCCAAATGGGTCCCTGACCCTTTGGCCACACGCTTTCGTCTGGGGATGTCCATTTCTACTTTCTCTTCCCTCTCTTGGGGAGTCATCGAAAGGATAATGGCTTCCATCTTTTTAAACTCGCCATCATTGATATCTAGCTCTCCCATTTGCGACATTCCAGGAAGCATTCCAAGAAGGCCTTTTAGCGGGCCCATCTTCTTCATCATGCTCATCTGCTTCAGATAGTCGCTGTAATGAAAGTTCGCGGTCTTAAGCTTTTTTTCTAAATCATCAGTGTCTTGGCCTTCAAAGGCCTCTTCCGCTTTCTTTACGAGATTGATCACATCGCCCATTCCCAGAATTCGGTCGGCCATTGATTTGGGGTTGAAGAGCTGAATATCGGATACCTTTTCCCCAATGCCTTCAAATTTGAGCGGCTTTTGTGTAACTTCTCTAATGGAAATGGCGGCCCCTGCTCTTGCGCTTCCATCGAGCATGCTAAGAATTGTGCCGGTAATATTGACCCTCTTATCAAATTCTGCCGCTGTTTTTACAGCGTCCTGTCCCATAGTCGCATTCGCTACAAAGAGTACTTCCTGAGGATGGAGAACTTCTTTTACTTTTTCGAGTTCTTTCATCAGCTCTTCATCTAGATGAAGTCTTCCGGCTGAATCTACAATCAAGACTTGGTAATCTTCTTGCTTTGCCTTTTCAAGAGCTGCTTTTGCAACCACCGCCGGATTTTTCGCGTCAGGCATAGAAAAGACAGGTACTTCAATGCTCTCGCCAAGCTTCTTCAATTGTTCAATAGCAGCAGGTCTCTGCAAATCGCATGCAGCAAGAAGTACTTTTTTTCCTTTTTCTTTTTTCTGAATGTAGTTTGCAAGTTTGGCAGCGTGAGTTGTTTTGCCAGATCCTTGCAGTCCGCAAAGAAGAATTACTGCAGGACTTCCATTCACATTCAAGGAGGGTTCTTCCGAGCCCATGAGCGTAATTAGCTCATCATGGACAATCTTGATAAATTGCTGTTCAGGGGTGACCGATTTAAGAACATTTTCTCCGATAGCTTTCTCTTTGATCCTGTTGATCAGAAGAGAGGCAACCGAATAATTGACATCAGCTTCCAAAAGAGCAAGACGCACTTCTCTCACTGCATCGCCGACATTCTCTTCCGTGAGAGTTTTAGGCTTTCCCAGAGAGGAAATCGCGTTTTTAAGTTTTTTTGTAAGCGAATGGAACATAAAAATTAAATTACAAATTCATTGAGATAATAGAGTAAACTAGAAAATCATTCAATTTCAAGGAAAAAGAAGCGATCTTTTCCTGCCCAATCCTTACGAATTTCTTGAAAACGGGATGGCACCTTTGAAAAAATATTTTTCACCTGGCTACCCAAGCTCTCCCCAATCTCCAAAAATACCTTTGCGCCGGGGTTAAGAAGACTAGGCAAGCCTTTCGCCAACCTCTCATAAAACTCTAGGCCGCTAGGTCCCGAAAGAAGAGCCTCTTTAGGCTCAAACTCTCTAACTTCTGGGTCCAATGCCTTATATTCGATCTCAGAGATGTAAGGAGGGTTGCAAACAACAAAATCTGCCTTTTTACCAGCAAAAGGCTGAATAAAGTCCCCTTCTAAAAATTCCACTGTAAGGGCGTTTTGTGAGGCATTTTCTTTGGCTAGGTTTAATGCTTTAGTGGAGATATCTGATAGAAATACTTTCACTTCAGGAAATTTCTTTTTTAAAGAAAGTCCTAAACAACCGGAGCCGCAGCAGATATCCCAAAGAACCTTGTCCCTAAGATCTTGCTTTTGCATCTCTTTCATTACCAATTCGGCTAAAATCTCAGTCTCCTGCCTTGGAATAAGCACATCGGCTGTAATCTTTAGCCTGACGCCAAAAAAGTCTATTTTTCCCAATATATACTCTAGAGGGGTACCATGGGCCCTCTTTTTCAAGAGCTCCCTTGCAACTACCAGTTCATCTTCTTTCACAGGACAATCAAAATTTAGGTAGAGATCAAGCCTTCTAGTTCCCATTGCAAAAGCCAAAATCTCTTCGCTTGATAGCCTAGCGTTAGAGATCTTTCTTTCTCTTAAAAACTGGACAGCTTGGGGAAGAATTTCCCGAATGGTCTTCATGTTGTTAGTTGTTTTTGATAGTAGTGAGAGACTAGCGCAGAGGTAATATCATCTAGGGCGCCATCCATGATCATATCTAGATTATGCATAGAGAGATCAATTCTATGATCAGTCAGTCTATTTTGAGGGAAGTTATAGGTCCTAATCCTCTCTGATCTATCGCCCGAGCCGATTTGGGTGGATCTCACCTCGGATAGCTCTTTCATCTGTTTTTCGCGGATCTGGTCTGCCACTTTTGCCTTCAAAAGACGCATTGCCTTCTCTTTATTTTTATGCTGCGATCTCTCTTCTTGGCAAGCAACAACAGTCCCGGTAGGGATGTGGGTAATGCGCACAGCTGAATCGGTAGTGTTTACGTGCTGGCCCCCGGCGCCGGAGGCTCTGTAAGAGTCAATTCTAAGATCGGATTCATTAATAGAAATTTTTTCATCTTCTCCAGGCTCTAGAAGAATGGCAATCGTGATTGCTGATGTATGGATCCTTCCTTGTGCCTCAGTAGCAGGAATCCTTTGCACTCGGTGGGTGCCCGCTTCATATTGCATCAAGCGAAAGACATTTTTCCCTGAGAGAACGAAAACATATTCTTTAAAGCCGCCCATATCCGACTCAGCAAAGGAGAGAGTCTCCCAATTCCAGCCTTTGGCAGCTGCATAGTGTTTATACATGCGAACAATATCGCCTACAAAAAGAGCAGCTTCATCACCGCCGGTACCTGCGCGGACCTCAACGATGATATTACGGCTGTCTCTAGGATCTGGGGGAACTAGTAGAAGTTCTAGATCCGCAGTGGCTTTTGGGATCTGAGTTTGAAGATTTTTAACTTCCTCCTGGACCATTGCCAGGAGTTCGCTATCAGTCTCTTCAGCTAAGAGCCTTTCATCTTCTTCTAGCTGCTTTCTGAAATGAAGAAGATTGTTATACGCCTCTCTAATTTCAGCTAGGTAGGCGTGGTCTTGAGTCAGTTTGCGATAGCGCTTTTGATCTTGAGTAGCTTCGGGCTGCCCCAGCTCCTCTTCCACCTTTTGCAACTGCTGCAAAAGCCTTAAGACCTTTTCTTCCATTTTACTGGCTACTTCTTCTTAGCAGGTTTTTTAACAGCTTTCGCCTTTTTAGCTTCTTCTACTTTTTCTTGCTCAGCAGAACGCTGTTCTTGCTTCTTTTGATAGCGCTTCGTGAATTTGTCTACTCTACCTTCTGAGTCTACAAACTGATTGCTTCCGGTAAAGAAGGGATGAGATGCTGAAGATACTGCAACGCGGCAGACAGGGTATTCTTTTCCTTCAAATGTCTCTCTTTCTTTAGTTTGCAAAGTGCTGCCAATAATAAATTTTACCCCAGTCGCAGAGTCCACAAATAGAACTTCCTGATACGGAGGATGGGTGTCCTTCTTTTTCATAATTAAAACCTTAACCAATGTTGTACAAAGGCTATAGAATACTCTTTCTTCCAAAAAAAACTCAAGTGGTTTATCTTTGATGAAATTAAATTTTTTAAGGCTATGGTATCTTCAATTCGTTTTCCAAGTATCCGAACCTACCTTCCTCCCCTCAACCTGCCAATGAAGATCGCTCTTGGCACCCTTGTCCTGAGTTCACAATTTGCCCAAACCCAAACCAAAAGAATTTTAGACCCTAACCGTATCACTGTTGATGATTCTAAAAGCAACGTGGTGTACTACTCCCTTGTAGTATTATCCGGCCTAAATCTTCTTTTTTTTCTGCAGTATATATGTTTAAGCCACCGCAGAAGGCTCCGTTAATTTAAAAGAAGTTTGACTTTTCAGATTTTTTTTGTACGATTGAGAACTATTTTTTTGTGGTGGTTAATTGTATGAAAATCGTTGTTCCTAAAGAACAGTTAGGCGAACCAAGAGTTGCTCTTCTTCCGGCACTTGCTGAAAAGTTCCTAAAACTGGGTGGAATTTCACTTGAAATTGAATCAGGTCTAGGACAGCAGCTGCAAATCTCTGATGACTCTTATCAAAAACTTGGAGTCTCAATCAATCCCAACCGCGCTTCCATGCTTTCTTCTGCAGATATTGTCTTAAGAGTTGGAAAACCAACAGCTGAAGATATTGCTGCAATGAAAAAGGGGTGTATCCAAATTAGCTTCCTAGATCCTTTCCATGAAAAAGATCTGGTAGGCAAGCTCCTTGAGAAGGGAATTACTGCCGTCAGCATGGAGTTAATGCCCCGCACAACGATTGCCCAAAAGATGGACGCCTTAAGTTCCCAAGCAAATCTTGCAGGCTATGCTGCTGTGATCTTGGCTGCAGAGCGTCTTAAAAAAGTCTTCCCGATGATGACCACTCCCGCAGGGACCATTGCTCCAGTAAAGGTATTTGTCATAGGTGTAGGCGTTGCTGGTCTTCAGGCGATCGCTACAGCAAAAAGGCTAGGAGCTGTTGTTGAAGCTTTTGATACACGCCCAACAGTTGAAGAGCAGGTCAAATCATTAGGTGCTAAATTTCTCAAAATCGATTTGGGTGAGACAGGTCAAACAAAAGACGGCTATGCCAAACAGCTCACACCAGAACAGCTAGAAAAGCAAGAAAAAGAGATGGCCAGAGTATGTATGCAATCGGATATTGTCATTACAACCGCCCAAGTATTTGGAAAAAAGGCTCCCCTTCTCATCAAAAAAGAGACAATTGAGAAGATGAAGCCTGGCAGCATTCTTGTAGATATGGCAGTGCAAAGCGGCGGCAACGTAGAATGCTCTAAACCAAACGCTGTGATCGAAGTCAATGGAGTCTCCATTGTTGGATTTGCGAACCTACCTGGAAAGGTTGCAGAACACGCCTCCCAGATGTACTCCTCTAACCTCTACCATTTTCTTTCTCACTTCTGGGATAAGAAGGCATCGACCTTTAATTTAAATTTGCAAGATGAACTATTAAAATGCGTGGTGACGCATAATCACACTCTTCACAATGAACTGATCAAAAACTTCTACCAAAAAGGATAGTGCTAATGGATATTTCTACGCTCATGCTTCTGACCTTTATTCTTGTGCTTTCGATTTTTTTAGGCTTTGAGGTCATCTCTAAAGTTCCAGCTATCCTCCACACACCCCTCATGTCTGGATCCAATGCAATCTCCGGCATTACCCTTGTAGGCGCAATGATCTGCTCCGGAGAGGGACTTGCTCCTCTCAGCACAATCCTAGGGATTATCTCGGTTGTGCTTGCAACGATTAACGTAGTTGGCGGTTATCTCGTTACCCACCGTATGCTTGGAATGTTCCAGAAAAAAGAGGAGAAATAACCCATGCTTGCTTTGATTGATTTTTGCTATCTGATCGCGTCTGCTCTTTTTATCATTGGCCTTAAGTTCATGAGCTCTCCTAAAAAGGCAAGCTTAGGCAATCTCCTTTCCGCAATAGGTATGCTCATTGCAGTGGTTGCAACCCTTTTCCATAAGGACATATTAGACTACACATGGATCATGGCCTCTCTTCTTTTTGGCACAACTGTAGGGATCTACATCGCTAAAAAAGTGCCAATGACCGGCATGCCGGAAATGGTCGCTCTGTTAAATGGCTTTGGCGGATTATCTAGTTTATTAGTTGGTTGGGCAGTCTATCATGTCCATCCAAACGCATCTCTATTAGATGGTATTACTATTTTTCTCTCTGTTCTGATCGGAGGCGTCACCTTTTCAGGAAGTATGATCGCATGGGCAAAGCTCAGCGAAAAAATGCCAGGCAAACCCCTACTCTTCTCAGGACAAAAACTGGTCAACGGCATCCTCCTTGCTCTTCTTCTTGCTTGGGGTGTTGTCTATTCGTTCTACCCAGAACAGAACTATGCTATCTTTATCGCCACCATCCTTGGCTCGCTTGCTCTTGGCATTCTTGCAGTCATCCCTATTGGCGGGGCCGATATGCCGGTTGTGATCTCTCTCTTAAACAGCTATTCCGGAGTTGCCGCCTGTGCTGCAGGATTTGTAGTGAAAAATAATGTCCTGATCGTATCAGGCGCACTCGTTGGTGCTAGCGGTATCATCCTCACCTCTATCATGTGCAAAGCCATGAACCGCTCACTCTCCAACGTACTCTTTAGCGGCTTTGGCTCCAAAAAAGAAGACCATGCCGAAGGCGAACATGGCGAGGTGAAAGCTCTCACTCCTCAAGATGCCTACTATGTGATGGAAGCTGCAAAATCAGTCCTCGTTGTTCCCGGGTACGGACTAGCAGTAGCCCAAGCCCAGCATCTTATCCGAGAACTTTGCGAGCTTCTCGAGAAAAAAGGCGCCGAAGTAAAATACGCAATTCACTCTGTCGCGGGCCGTATGCCAGGCCATATGAACGTTCTTCTTGCTGAAGCGGGTATTCCCTACGATCAGCTCGTCGAAATGGACGATGTCAATCCCCGCATGGAAAATATTGATGTTTGCCTAGTAGTTGGCGCCAACGACGTTGTCAACCCATCCGCAAGGGACAACCCCAAAAGTTCCATCTATGGCATGCCTATCATTGAAGTGGACCGTGCTAAGCATGTCTTTGTTCTTAAAAGGTCTCTTGCTTCAGGATTTGCAGGGATAGAAAATCCCCTCTTCTTCAAAGAGAATTCAAGAATGATCTTTGGAGATGCAAAGAAGACGCTGCAGGAATTGGTAACGGAATTTAAGAAGCCGGTTTAGAAAAGATAAGAGAGCTTATCAGTTCGCAACTTGATGCTTTACGGTCCAATGCACCAAGCCCTTAGACAATTGTCTATAAAAATAAAAACCTGCTGCGCAAACACCAATTAGTCCTATTGCACCAAATGTGTTATAGGCATGAGCAGCAATACAAGAGGCTAAAGCGCCAATTCCACATTTAACATCAAACCGTTTCAATACATTCAATTTAGTCTGAAGGTTTCTTAGACGATGAGTAAGGAGGCCAGGATTGAAAAATTGCTCTCTTGAGATTATTCCGTCCTCTCCAAATCTTATTCTTTTTAATTCAGGGCAATTTTTAAATACACTTGCAAGAACATTGTCTGCAATTTTTGTACCCTTGCCAACCTCTCCAACATCGATTTCAGAGACAAATTTACATCTATTCGCAATATGAAGAAGTTCAGCCGCTGAAGTTCTTGGCAGAGTATTGAAGCGCCTTAAGACCTCTTCATTTATTGTTTCCCTATCTAAGCATCGCTCAATTTCAAACTTTTGCAGTCTTGAACATTCTGGCATGGAAAGTAGTGCATTTTCAGGGAATACAACACCTTTAATGATTAGATTTTCTAATCTTGGACACCTTACTAAGTGAGGCAAGAAATCACCATTAAAATCCCCACACCAATTTTTCCAACTATCCACAATTTCTAAGGTGATGAGTTCACGGCAGCTTTCAAGAGCACATTGAATCATATCATCAGATATTAGCCCTTTCATTTTTAATAATCGAAGATTAGGTAAGCCGTTTAAAACTTCCCACCAATCTAAACAGCACTCTGTATCTTCTATCTCTAATCTTTCTAACCCTCTTGGAAAGATATTCTGAGCCTTAATTATAAGATTAATAAAACCACACTCATTTAAAATAAGAGTTCTAAGAGACAAACACGGACCTATTGCTGCTCTCAGTCTTTCAGGATGAACCATACCTTGAGAAGAAATATTCAAACTCTGCAGATGTATACATCTTGGTATGCAATCCAATAACTCAGTAAAAACATTCTGACAGTGGGATATATCAAGCACCTGAAGAGGACAAAAAGTAGCAATATAATCTAAAGCAGCCCTATTCATGGAAGTCTCACTAGCAAATAGAGTGTGAAGATGTAGCAGCCCTGCAATAACCTTTAATCCTTCTGGAGTTAAATTTCTGCAATTTGAAACATTGAGACTTACTAGATTTGGGCATTGTCTGACTAAAGCTCGAAGTTCATCATCAGTAATATTTGAATCCGCTATACATAGCTCCCTCATCTGGGGATTGAGATTCGGTAACACTTCCTGGACAGATCCTATACATGAAATATCGAGTGTATGAAGCCTCGGACAAGATGCTAAGACTTCGTTGATATTGAAATACTTGAAGTCCCACCCTGAAAGGCTTAATTTTTCAAGCTGGGAATATTGCCTTATTAGAAGTAAAATATCTTGAATTTGAATGTGTCCCATGCGAACACCTTCTGGACAATTTTCTACTCCCAAATCAATACTTCTAAGTGCAGTTAAATTGCTTAATACACTTTCAAATTCTGCAAAATTACTAATTCCTGTACCTGGCACTCCAAAACGTATCCGCCATTGAAAATGAGTAATTGTTTTAGAATCGAAAGGCTTACCTGACAATTTTTCATATTCCCTGATTTCCTCTAAGGTGGCACTAGATCTTGCCTCCATCTCTCTTTTTAGCTTTTCAGCGCCATCTGCTTTTGTAAACCTACAGTTATTCACAAGAGATAGATTTGCCCAATCGGCGCAAGTTAAAAAAGGCCCAAAGCAAAATGCGTATAGATCTAATGGTTTAAAACGATCAGAAAAACGGGTGGGGTGATGAGGATACCTAACTGGAAGTACAACAGTTGAAATAGTCATAATTACTTAATTTTTTTCAAAAATTATATCATTAATTTGAGTTAATTAATATTAAATAAATTATTATTACTTAACTTTTTCTTTTAAAGAAGCAAGGATTGCAGATTTAGCCATTTGAATACCGCCAAGAATCCCCTCTTCATAACGAAAATGGGAAGAGTTCTCCAGCTCTGGAAAGTCATTAGGCTGAAGGATATCGTCTGAGGTGATATGGGGAAGGACCCTTTTTCCTTCTTGAAGAAGCTTTTTCTTCTGGTATTCGATCAGCTCATCAAAATAGGTAGTAATTTCTTCAAAAGAGCTCATTTCAGTCTGACCATTTGAAAAAATTCTTACATCAGTGAGATGCACGCAGATTTTAGAACCCCACCCTCTACCTCAATTTTGTGAAGGGGATGCTTTTGGGAGAAGA
>DATIJO010000204.1:0-1701 GCA_035478555.1 Chlamydiales bacterium | reverse complement strand
CCAAGTCAAGTTTGCTTTTTTAGTAAGAGACCCTGCCAAGAGCATCCTTTCCTATTACAAAAAAATGCCTGGGTTTGACAGTTCTATCATCGGCCACGAGCAGCTTTGGGAGATCTTTGTTCTTCTTAGAGAAAAGTTAGGGGATAATCTTGTAGTCATTGATTCTGATAGGCTCCTGCAAAACCCACTCCCCATATTGCAAAAACTAGGAGAGTGTTGGAACTTGACCTTCTCTGAGGAAGACCTTCTTTGGGACAGGGGATATGCAGATGATTGGACCTTCAAAGAGTGGTATGTGGAGGTAGGGGATTCTACCCAATTAGAGTCCTACCGAGGAGATGTGCCCAGATTTGCAGATGGCACTCCTATCTATGAAGAGATTGAAGACACTCAAACAAGAGAGCGTCTTCAGAACTTTTTCCGCTGGCAAAATTTCTATTATCAGAAGCTGCTAGAATATGCAATCAAGATTGAGGATTAGTTTTTTTTATCTAAAACGATAAAATAGATTCCTTAATAAATTTTGAAAAAGGAGTTATTTATGGCGTCAGGCCTTTCACCTACTAAAGGATCACTTCGTGCACTGGCTGCAGAAAGAAGATCTTCTCAATCAAGCAACCCTTCAAAACCAGATGATGGTAAAGGCTCTGCTCATTATGTAGTCTCAAGAGTTCCCTCTCTTCCTAGTGATTTAGCTCATATCCCTGTTACAAGACCAACGAGATTAGATATAGATGCTGGAGCACGCTCTGAAAGTTTGAACCTAACATCGCCAAGATCAAAACCTACTTTTCAAAGAGCGCATTCTCAAGAGCAGGCTGTTAGGGAAAATAGACCAGGATATCAGAGAACGTATTCTATATCATCAGCACATCCTTCAGTGAAAGAAGTGCCTGAATTCGATATTGAAAAAATGCGGCGATTGGTATACATAGCAACATTTGCTCCTCAATATCTCCCTATTCTTGAACTTTCAAGAAGACTTGAGATGATGGGTTTAAAAGGTAGATGAGAAAAGATAAACCTTTAGTTTCTAATAAAGCGGATCACTAAAGTTACTGACTGTGTGTTCGGATCAAACTTTCTTAGAATCGGTTTCAAGTGTTTGTTGATCCCTTTGTAATCAAAAAGCTTTTGGTCTTTTTCAGAAAATAAAAACTCTTTTCTTCCCCAAAGATCGCAAATTCTATCCTGCTCATTAGGCTCAGGAGAGTTCCCAAGAACTAAAAAGCAGTGGTCGCCGCTTGTAATTTTATAAAAGTCGATTCGTTTAACATTGGAATGTTCCTTCAAAAATTTGAAGCCTAATGCACATAGATTTTGGCAGGTGGCAATAGAGGTTTTCATTGCGGATTCGGCCCTGATATCGATCCTTTTCAAGTGGCCTGGGTCCAGGGGGTTTTCTTTGGTCTCTGGAGTCTCTTCTTGGATTTTTGCTAGAAGCCGAGCGCTTGTTTTCTGATGGGCTTCTACGATCTCTTTCCAAATATCTCGGAAATTCAGGAGCTTTTTTACAAGACCATGACGGTCGGGGTCATTGGGAACCCAGCGGATATGCTTCTCTATAAAGCCAATAGCGGCCCTTGCCCATTTCGATAACAGGGGATCTTCGACCTTACTTTGGGCTGATAGAAGAGAGACTAAAGAAGCCATAATAACTGGGTTATTTTAGTAATATTATAGCTAAATTCGGTATTATCT
>DATIJO010000203.1:0-3875 GCA_035478555.1 Chlamydiales bacterium | reverse complement strand
AATCTTTCGCTCCCGGATGAAGCGCGACGATATTGGGATTTTTTTTCAAAAACTCATCCGCTAAAGCCTCTTCTTCCTGTGTCGTTCTGTAGCTTAAAGCATACTGCTTTTTGGCCCCTAAATAAGAGACCATATCCAGTCTACGTTCGATCTCGTGAGTAGTCTTATCCCAAGGGATTACATGGGTAAAAAAAGAATCTAATCCTTTATTGAGTCCTTTTGTTCCGATCACTTGGCTTGCTCCTAGAGAAGCCCCTAAAAAAATCGCCAGCCTATCGGATGCATGAAAAACAAGCACCGCATCAAATTTTTGGTTGCGAAGCTTACTAAGAAGAGAGGGAATGGCAAAAAAAGCTCTACTTGGAAAAAGATAGATCTCTTCGATCTCTGGTTGGTTTTCTAACACTTTGCAGCCGACAGGACTGCTGAGGGCATAGATTTTGCTATTGGGATAGGTTTGTTTAAATGACTTTATTGCTGCTGTTCCCCACAAAGTATCTCCCAATGCAGTCGTAGAGATCACAAGGACTTTTGCCTGATCCCAACTTGGTGGCTGGGGTCTTCTCTTTCGAAAGAAAAGATGAAGTCCCCGAAGCAAAAGATTTTTACATGCGTTTTTCATTTAAAAATTCCCGCCAGGACTTGATGGGAAGGTTTTTGTATTGCAGCTCAGAGAAGCACTGCAAAAAGGTTTGAGCTAGCTGGATATTGGTAATGAGGGGAATGTGATGGTCGATGGCGAGGCGTCTGATCTCAAAGCCGTCGCCGTTAAGAGTGTAAGAGTCTTTCGGAATATTGATGATCAGGTCCACTTTTTTATCTTTGATGAGAGTAGTAATGTTGGGCTCATACTTTTCATGGACCTTGTAGATAAAAAGAGAGCCGATGCCGTTTTGGCTTAAAAAATCATGGGTCCCTTCGGTTGCAAAGAACTCCCAGCCGTTTTCTTCCAATAATTTAAGATAGGGGAGAAGTTTGGGGCGGTGCTGGCCGACTAGGGTCACTACCATTCTCTTTCCTTTTAACTTTGCATCGGTTGCAAGCCAGGAGGAGAAAAACGCTTCTAAGAAATGGTTGGAAAGACAAGCAACCTCGCCGGTAGAGGCCATTTCTACGTGTGCGACAGGATCTGCTCCTTTCAATCTCTGGTAGGAAAATTGGGGAGATTTGACGCCTACATAGTCTAGCTCTAGCGTGTTGTAGCTCTTTTTCTTGTAGATATCGAGGAAGACTTCGCAGGCTATCTCCATAAAATTATAGCCCGTGACTTTAGAGACAAAAGGCATAGAACGGGAAGCGCGGACATTCAGCTCGATCACCTGGATCTCGTTGTCTTTTGCAATGAACTGGATGTTAAATGGGCCTGAAATGGAAAGCGCTTCTACAATATCCTGGGTAATTTTTTTAGTCCTGCGGATGGTCTCTAGATAGAGCTTTTGAGGGGGAAGAACAATTGTCGCATCGCCTGAGTGGACGCCTGCGTTTTCAATATGTTCAGAAATGGCTGAGATCAGAATATTTCCATTTTGGGCAATGCCGTCGATCTCAAGCTCTTTTGCCTCGATGATGAATTTGGTCATCACGACAGGATGGTCAGGCGAGACTAAAGCCGCCTCTTGTAAAAACTTGACTAGGCTTGTTTTATTGGTCACGATATTCATCGCGGCGCCGGATAACACATACGAAGGCCTGATCAGTAAAGGGTAGCCTACTTTTTCAGCAAAACTTTCTGCTTTTGCAAGGCTGGTCACTTTTTCCCAAGCAGGTTGATTGATGCCAAGCTTATGAAGAAGAGAAGAAAAGCTCTCCCGATTTTCCGCCATGTCGATCGCTTCTGCAGAAGTTCCCAAAAGAGGATATTTTCGAGTATGCAAAGGAAGCGCCAAATTATTTGCGATTTGCCCTCCAACCGACACGATGATTCCTTTCGGCGATTCAAAATCGGCAATATCTTGCACTCTTTCCAAAGTAAGCTCTTCAAAATAGAGCCTGTCCGATTCGTCGAAGTCAGTTGAGACTGTTTCAGGGTTGGAGTTGATGATGATGGCCGATGCATGATTTTTGCGAAGGTTTCTTGCCATGTTGACCGCGCACCAGTCAAATTCAACCGACGAGCCGATGCAATAGGGGCCAGATCCTAATACAATGATGGGGCGGTTCTTGGATGAATCGATATCCGATTCTTGGGCATGATAGGTGAGGTAGAGATAATTAGTTTGAGCTTCAAACTCGCCTGCCAAAGTATCGATCTGTTTGATCTTGGGAAGGATTCCTTCTTTAAGTCTAATTTTTCTTATATTGTCTTGAGAGGTCTTTTTCATTTTCCCAAGAGTTTTGTCTGAAAAGCCCATCTTTTTTGCATCTAACAAGAGATCAGGAGTCAAACGCTCTTTTGCCACCTTCTTTGAAAATTGAGTCATTTCTTGAATATGGGCTAAAAACCAAGGATCGATTTGAGAAAGCTTATGGGCTTTTTCCAGCTTTCCATTTTTTTTGAAGAACTCATAGAGGGCGAATAGCCTTCTGTCTGTGGGATGTTTTATCTCCTCTTCCGGGTCTGCGATCTTCCCGGGATAACTATCAAGTCCATCTGCTCCGATATTGAGCATGCGAATCGCTTTTTGCAAAGCTTCAGGGAAGCTCCTACCGATTGCCATCACTTCGCCAACGCTCTTCATCTCAGTGCCAATTCTGCGATTGGCAGATTTTAACTTTTGCGTATCCCATCTAGGGATCTTGACAACGATGTAATCAAGAGCAGGCTCAAAAAATGCAGTGGTCTTGCGGGTCACGCTATTGGTCAGCTCATCCAAGGAATAGCCTAGGGATAGTTTTGCTGCGATGAAGGCTAATGGATATCCTGTCGCTTTTGATGCTAATGCGCTTGAACGTGATAGACGGGCGTTCATTTCAATGATGCGGTAGTCAGAATCCTTCGGAGATAATGCAAACTGGATATTGCACTCTCCAACAATTCCAAACAGCCTTGCCGCTTGAATGGCCAATGTTCTTAGCTGATGGTATTCATTGTTATTGAGAGTTTGAGAAGGCGCTACAACGATACTCTCGCCCGTATGGATCCCCATCGGGTCCAAGTTTTCCATATTGCAAATGATCAATGACTGATCTTTGCAGTCGCGGACAATCTCATATTCCAGCTCTTTGAAGCCGTAAAGATACTCCTCTAGTAGGACCTGAGGCGTAGAACTAAGTGCTTCTTGTACTCTTTTTTTCAGCTCTTCTTCGTTTTCGATCTTACCGGATCCAAGTCCTCCTAAAGAAAACCCCGATCTGATCATCAGGGGATAGCCAATCTTTTTTGCAGCTGCTACGGCATCTTTTACAGTACTGGCGCTAAAACTAATGGGAGTTTTCATCCTTGCATCTAACAGGCTTTTCTTAAAAAGCTCCCTATCTTCAGTTAAACGGATTGCAGATAAGGGAGTGCCTAAAACTTCCACTCCATATTTTTTTAAGATTCCTTTCTCTTCTAATTGCAGTCCCAGGTTCAAAGCCGTCTGTCCGCCAAACCCCAGCAAAATCCCATCAGGCTTTTCTTTTTGGATGATCTTGGTCACTGTATCCACATTGAGCGGCTGCAGATAGACCTCGTCTGCCATCTGAGGATCAGTCTGAACCGTTGCGATATTAGGATTGATGAGAACTGTTCGGATGCCTTCTTCTTTCAAAGCTTTGATGGCCTGCGACCCAGAATAATCAAACTCGCCAGCCTGGCCGATCTTTAGACCGCCCGATCCAAAGATTAAAACTTTTTTCCCTTGAAACTTTTTTTTCATAATAAGGCGTTAAATCTCTCAAAAAAATAAAAGGCATCTTCCGGCCCCGGACTGCTCTCCGGGTGAAACTGCACAGCA
>DATIJO010000202.1:0-3015 GCA_035478555.1 Chlamydiales bacterium | reverse complement strand
TTGAATCTCTGCATCACCAGTTAGACAACCCGACTCCCTTAAATCACTCATCATCGGTCTATGGCCCTGTCTTTCTTCTACTTTACGAGAGAGCTGGGAGAGACAGAGAATAGGAATATTCAATTCTCTTGCTAGAGTTTTTAATAATCTGGAAATTTCCGAGATCTCAATCTGTCTATTTTCTTGTGAGCGCATATTTCCTGAGCCTGAGATCAGCTGAAGATAGTCGATCACTAGAAAGCCGATCTTATGGGTCTCTTTCATTCTTCGTGCTCTAGATCTGAGATCTGTGATCTTTAGACCTGGTTGATCGTCAATCACCATAGTATGCTTTTGCATGCGGTTGATTGCTGCAACGATCTTCTGAAACTCATTGCCGTTCAATGAGCCGGTGAGGATTTTTTCTGATTCTACTTCTGCTTGAGAACAGATAATACGGTGAAGGAGCTGTATAGCGCTCATCTCTAAAGAGAAGATCCCAACAGGCACGTTATTCTTAAAGCAGATGTTTTCTGCTATGCCCGTCGCTAACGAGGTCTTCCCCATGGCAGGCCTGGCTGCCAGGATCATGAAGTTAGAAGGGCTAAAGCCGTTCACAATCTTGTCCAGGTCTCTAAAGTGTGTGGGAATCCCTGTGATTTTTAGCTGGTCGGGGCCTTTCTCAAGGAACTTTTCTTGTCTCTCTTGTAGTTCTTTCAGAAAGGGAAGACCGGATTCCGATTGAAAGCCAGCGAGAAGATCTTTAATGGTAATTTGAGAGCCGGTGCTTGCGCTTTGAGAGATCTGATAGAATTTTGCCTGGGCATCATCAAGAAGTGAAGAGACATCTTTTGTTTCTTCAAGAGCAGTTCTTTCAATCACCTCAGCTGCTTGGATCATCTGTCTAAGTATGGCCTTTTCACGAACAAGGCCGACATACTCTTCAATGAAGGCAGAGGTGCCCGCATATTGAGCTAAGATAGTGAGATAACTTACTCCTCCAATCTCATCTAGCTTGTTTAGCTTTTTTAGCTCTTCGCTGATGATGTGGATATCTGCAGGCTTATCTTGTTTGTAGGCAGCTTGAAGGGCATGGAAGATTGTCTGATGTTCTACATAGTAGAAATCAAGTTCATGAAGTTGATCTGCGCCGACATTGAGACTATTGACACTGGTGAGCATGCAGCCCAAGACCATCATCTCTGATTCTTTGGAATTGGGCGCGACTTTTACTTTGACTTCTTTCTTTGCCATATTTTTCCCGATTTGTTCGGAAGGATAGCAAATTTCAATTTTTCAAAGTGAACAACTATTTTTCTGATTTGGTTTGGCTGAAGAAATGATGAATCTTCTCTTGGAATTCATGGCAGCTGTGCTTATTCTGCATTTTAGCTCTCCATCTTTGGTTGTTGCCTTCAGCAACAATCTTAGCAAGTTCTTGCATGCGCTTTTTTTGCGTGGATAAGATGTACTCTTTGATCTGGTCTTTAAGAACTTCTTCCCAAGCCATGTCAGCAATCTCTAAAAAGTAGCTGTGAAACTCCATCTCTTGATCGTTACTGTGGCAGCTTTCATTTTGTTTAGAATGACAAGGACAGCAGCATTTTTCGTTTGAACAACATTCTCCCATAATTCCTCCGTATTTATTTTTGATAAGAAGATGAGGGATTTCCCCACAGACTTGTTCCTATTTTATTTCGTAAAATACGGAAAGAGAGGGATTCGAACCCTCGATACCCCTTAACAGAGTATGCGTCCTTAGCAGGGACGTGCCTTCGGCCACTCAGCCATCTTTCCTTGGAAGTAAACAAGAATCTTAAGGCCTTTTTTGGTTTAAAACAAGAATCCTCTTTTTCCAGGGGAGATACTCGTCATGAGAAGGTGCACAAAAATAAAATTTTATTTCTGTCTTGTTGATCGAAATCTCTTTAGAACTTACTATTTCAAGCCTTTTATTTTAGGGGATCTATTTATGACATCAGGAGTCTTTGCTATCAAAACACTTGTTACAAGAAGCATGAATGAGCCTAAAGCCAATAAATCAGAGTCTTGGGAGCTGATACGAGAACTTGGCATTGTAAAAAGTCACACTCAGGCCAGAGTGTTAATTAGGATATTGGAGGAACATAGAATAGAAAGTGGGGAGGAACTATTCCTTGAGGAAGTCTTTCTTCGGATGAGGGAAACTTTACATGGGTTTTTTGAAAATTATTTTAACCTATTAAGGTCAGGGAAAGACATAAAAATAAACGGTTTTTATCAGATTCTAATTGCTTTAGGAATCGCTTGTTACACCTCAAATGCTCTAAACAATCAGACGCTGGGTTCTTTCGATGCATTATTTGCTGAAGCTTTTCGTTATACAGCAAAAGGCTCAACTCACCCCTATACTTTCAAACTTCCCGTGGAAGTGCACCATTCTGCTCTAGAGCTGTTCCCACTTGCCTTAGAGAAACGAGATAGTAAATTGACCGAAGAGCTCTTATTTGCTCTTCTTTTTATTGGCAATCACCATTTTATTCCCCATTCCCTTCAAAAGGAAATTTTTGCAGAGCTAGAAAGGTCCGGAAGCTACAATCATCCAGTTTTTTTGAAAGTAATGGACGGGTGTATCTTGCTATCTGAGTGGCACAGAGAGTTTAAAGAGCTTGCAATTGTTATTCTTCGCAATTCTGCAGATGAAAAAATCAAAGGGCTTGATAATTTTGGGCTGCTTAGAATGGATGGCGGTCCAATGATCCGCTCACTATTGTAAAAGAAAGGATTTTTATGTCAGTTGCAAATGTTAAGAATAAAATGGCTCCTTCTACTTCTAGACCAAATGCTAACACTGTAGTCAATAGAGCAGGTCTTGGATCACTCGCAGGGTCTGCTTTTCTAATGCTTTCCTTATACTATTTCAACATCCTAAAGGGCCCTTGGCAAGGAGCATCCTTAGGCGTGCTTAGTTTTGGTGGTTCCATTTGCATGGGATCCTTTAAAGCTTTGGATGCTACTGTAACCCCCAAGGCTAACTTTAGGCCTATTACTAAAAGA
>DATIJO010000201.1:0-4145 GCA_035478555.1 Chlamydiales bacterium | reverse complement strand
TCATACATGAAAAATATATTGCAAATCCACATTTATTTATAAACACAGTAAAATTGATTATTCCATGTTAAATAGATAATAAAATTATAACATTAAATACAGTTAAATTATTAACTATATTTTATCTAAATATAATTCATTTCAACTATTGACTTGATCTGTTTGTTGAGGAATAATTTCCCGCAAAAAAATTGGTGTATTTATGGCAGCAGTCGGTTCAAAAGCAGCACATCCTACTCCTGGTGGGGCATATAGATTACTTCATGATCGAGAGAGGCCTTGGGGGTTAAGCCCGGGGTTAGAGAAGCGGTTGAAAGAGCAGGGAGAGCTGGGATTTAGGGCTTGTGTGGTGGAGCAGGGGGACAAGGAGTTTGGGTTTGTGATGGAGCTGGTGAGGAAGCAGCTGCCGGCGGGGAGAGGGATTGCTAGGATCATGTGTGTGGACAATCCTGACCATGCGATGGTTTTTGAGGCGAACTTGAGGAACATGGAGAGGGAAGCTGCTCATTTACCGGTGGATTCTTGGAAAGAGCATGAGCCAAAGGCTTTGAGAGCAAAGGTAATGCAGAGGTTTGAGGATTTTAGTAAGGATTTTTCAAATGTTTGCACTGTAAGTCATGGTGTGAAGAAGGCGGTTAAGGGTGTTTTTGTTCTGCCGCTTTTACATGGGAGCGATCACTGGGAATTGATCTGTTCGAATGGGTTTAAGAGATGGGGCAAGCATGATCATTTTCATGGGCCGTTAGACGGTGGTGCAGGGAAGAAGAGCAGGGATTCAGGTTGGTTTGGAGATGGGCTCTATTTTACGAATGACTTAAGGTATGCCTATCTTTATGGTAAGACTGTCATGGTATGTTTTGTTTCAGGGAGACGTCCTTATCCGGTTGTTAATGACAAGCCTTTTCCTGAATTGGGATCGGATATGAGGAGGCTTGAGGGGTTAGGGATGGTGGATAGTTGTAATATGCATTATGCGCCTGTTGCTTCAACAGATCCTACGGACCCTGAATGGATGGAGTATCATGCCTGTGATGATAGGCAGGCGCCTATGTGCGATGAGTTTGTTGTGGGTGGAAAAGATCAGGTTCTAGAGCGATTTGTGGTTGTGGTGGGTGTGGATTTTCCGAAGGCTCCATCTGTTGGGGCTCCTCCTCTTGCGGGATTATATCACAAGTTAACTGTGCTTCTGGATGATCCTAGGGTGAGTGTAGATCTTCCTCTTTATGGTCTTTTTATGAATAAGGTGGGGGAGATCTCCGGTAATTTGAATAGACAGCCTTCTTCTCAGGAGAGAGAGTTGGACCATTGGTTAGGGAAGCTTTTTCTAGCAGATGGAGGGATCGACCGAGATGCAAGGCAGAAACTCTTATTGAGCCAAGGGGTAAAAATAGAAATAGAAGAAAAAAAGAAGCTGGCGGCTAAGCCTGCATCTAAAGCAAAAGCAAAGGAACTTCCTGCGGATCTTGATGCCGCTCTTTTAGATGTAACCGCTCGTAAGCGTTTTCCTTCTCATCGTATTGCTGCTGTTGAAGCGAGAGAAAGGGAAAAGTGTGAAAGGTTACTACAAGCAAAAGCAAATGTTCGAGCCGTGGACAGCGAAGGGAATAGCGCTCTTCATAAATTTGCCGAACAAGGTTACTGCAGTCTTATGAGCCTTTTAATAGAAAGCGACCGAGGTCTATTAAAACTTGTAAATAATAAGAACGAAACTGCACTTCATGCAGCTGTTGGTGGTTTTAATAGGAAAGAAGCCTGTGAGTTTTTGATTAAGGCTGGCGCTGATCATAGTGCTAAAAATAAAGCTGGACTAACTGCTCTAGGAGTCGCCAAACAGCTAGATGATCACCGTCTTGTAAAAGAACTCACTAAATTGACAGATTCTGACTGCGTTATTATGTAAGCAATGTAGTTTTCAGCCAAAATGAAAAGAACGGATCATCAAGTGTTAATATTCAAATTTGAAGACTAAAGTATTTCTTTTTTGCTCTTCTTCATTGCCCTGAGCGTAGATCATTTTCTGGAGTATCCAAATACACCAATAGCTTCGCTTGCAAGTATCTGAAGCTTTTGCCACTCTGGATTGAACAGCACGTTCTCAGTTTGTGTTGTTTTGAAAGGTGTTTTATTGAGCTGGGACCGAAACCGGTCCAAAACAGCAATCTGCTCCTCAGTAAGATTAAACTTCTTAGCATATACATCTATGAAGTAATCTAATTCGCAGCTGGTGCACAAGCATTCGTACATGTCCAAAGGGGTAGACCAAAAAGTTTCGCTTTTATCTATCCACATCCGCCTTTGCCGCTCTACATCCGAATAAGTAGATATCCCGTAGAGAATAAATTGCAACCACCATTCCTTGTCTTCAGGATCGTATTTAATTTTCCCAAAAACGTCTAATACCTTTTGAGCCATCTTTTGGATTTTGTGCCATTCCGGATCTACTAGGACTTTTGATTCGTCAATGCTTAAAGGAGGGCTCAAGAAATAGATTTCTGGATTATCACCGTATTTATCAATGGTATTGACTAGATCAGATAGTGCCGTTTTTTGCTTCGAAGAGAGGCCAAATTCATCAGCTTTCTCGTTCATGAATTCCTTTATTAAACAGTCATCAAAAAGGCTGCACATCATTTCTTCAAACGAACAAGGATAATATACCTCGTTTCTACGCCAAGCCCTTTCTTGGTAGTCCTTGTTTGCGATTTTTTGCACACACGAGAGAATGTTTCTTATCCAAAGATTCTTCTTAATCATATCTTCTTGCTTCGGTTAAACCATAGCTGATCTAAATCAGTCAGGAGGAATTTGTAATATAGATTTCAAAAATAAAGATTAAATCATTTGAGTATTAATAGTATCAACTAAAATATAAGTTTTATATTAGATTAAGAAATTAATACGATAATTAGTTTATTGTAGATTTCAGCCAAAACGAAAAGAGCGGATCATCAAAGGCAACAGATCCGCGGTAGGTTTCTTCTTCATCAAGGATCCCTTTCTCTTTGAGAGCTTTTAAGGCAGAGGATAGGGCAGCCCCGCTTGCAATTTCGTACTTTTCAAGAAGATGCTTTGAAAAGAGCTGTTTCCCTTCTTTTGCAGCTAATCTTAGAGAACGCTGTTGAGTTAAAGAAAGGGTATTGAGGAGTGTTTGGTAGGCATAAGCATTTTGTCTGGCAACTTTTTTAAGGACATTTTCTACCTCTTCGCCTGTGACATGAGTTTTGCCTTCAGCTACTAGGTGAAAGCAGATCATCTGTACGTAATTGGGAGTATCTTGAACCATCTTTCTGAGTAGGTTAATGGGTTTTTTATCACATTTGATATTTGATTTTCTAAATCGGTCTATAACCCAGTCTGTAAACTCTGCTCCAAATGAAGGAAACTCGATGATTTGAGCGGATCTATATAGAGGGCGCGTTGAATTGTTCAACATGTCATAAACGATGCTTTTTCTAGAGCCGGTCAATAAGAAGGAAGTATTTTTTAATTGCTGCATGAATGTGCGTAGTGTTGCCTCCAACCAGCCTTTGTCTTCGATTTGAGAGATCTTTTGAAATTCATCGATTGCAATGATGACACGGTTACCTAACTTACTGATTTCTAAAAAAAGGTCCTGAACAGCATCTTTGATATCTTTTTCGTTGGCTTTATCTATTGTCATTCCAAAAGTGGGCTGTCCTGAGTAGGAATCAACATCGGCTGAGATTTTGGGTCGATATTGAGAAAAGGATTGAAGAAACTTGCTCCAAATGCTTTTCTTTAAATTGAGCGCGCGTAGCATCTGCTGCAAGAAGTCTCTTAGAGAGGTGATGTTGAAAATATCAACAAATACGCAGATATAGGATTCTTCTTCAAACTCTTTCAATAAATTGAGTACGAAGGATGTTTTTCCAAATCTTCGGGGGCCAATGAGAACTACATGGCTTCGATTACTTAGAAATTGAGAAAGAGTTCCGGAAAGTTCAGGACGATCTAAATAATATTCGCCTTCGACAGGATTTCCAAATTGAAAAGGATTAAGAGGGTATCTACAAACTGGGTCTTCGATCTTTGAAAGCTTTTTGCGATCTTTCATGCCAATCTCCTTGACCATATGCAGCTTCCCATATGGCCTGCGTCGATCGTACAGACTTCGTCTTCATGAA
>DATIJO010000200.1:0-6369 GCA_035478555.1 Chlamydiales bacterium | reverse complement strand
AGGCCCTCTTTTCATAAAGCCTGTCTCTAGGAGATCCTTCTCGTATTGCTTCTCAACTTCCTTGCCGGAGAATGATGTACGTTTGTCCCCATGGAGAAACCATAGTTCTGCAAAGGAAAAGGTAGCATCCACCAGTTTCAATAAAGGAACTACTTCAACCTTCTTGCCTTCCTTTCTTTTGATTGGATAATCATCATCCAGATCCAGAGTGTCCTTAACGAAAATATTTCCCTTTTGCAGCTTACTTAGCCAGTGCCAAGAGACCTCTAAGATGCCTATCTTATTTTTCCATAGAAAGAGCGGTTTTTCAGAAGGAAGGATAAAGGAACATTCTTTGAGAGAAAAATCCTCCCCTTCCCAAACAACCCTACCCTCTACTTCAAAGGAGTCGGAGACAAGAAAATAAAAAGAAGCTTTTTTTCTCACTTCGACAGAGATCCTTGTCTTATCAAAAAAAAGAACGTGTTCTTTCTGGACCAGATCAAAAAAGACATTCGCCTTTTTCAGAGGGATAAGAATTTGATTGAACTCTACATTTCCCAGGCCCAATGCTTTTGAATAAGCAGTTTGGATTGGCACTAGAAAATCAATTAAAGGATCTTTAGTTAGTCCGCTCGCATAGATCTTTTTAGACTTAGGCATTCCCTCTTCTTGTAAAGAGAGCTGAAGATCTCTCTCCTTAAAGCCAAGAGTAAAAATTACTTTTGCCATTTACGGAACGGTTTTGGCTGAGTCGATTTATCATACGGACGAAGTCTTGCAGCGCTTTTGCACTCCTCACAGCAGCAGCCGATATGTTTTTCCCCGCAAGAATGGCAAGAGACAAAGAGCGCATTACAATCCATATTGGCGCAGTTGTAATAGACATCGCAAGGTTTACCGCAATGCTTACAATGACTAATTGCTTCTTCTTTATTATCATTTAGGGGAACGCCCAGCCTGTCATCAAAAACAAATAGCTTTCCCTTCCAGTGCTTTGTCCCCTCATCCAGGCCATATTGGATCACACCGCCGTGGAGCTGGTAGATATTTTGAAATCCTTGCTCTCGTAAAAAAGAGGAGTAGTACTCACATCTGATCCCGCCAGTGCAGTACATCATGACAGTGCCCTTTTCAGGATCTACTTTTTTCTTTAACTCTTCTGCATATTCGGCAAACTCACGGAAAGTATCACAGGGAGGCAAAACCGCCCCTTCAAAATGGCCAATGTCCGACTCATATTGGTTCCTGACGTCAACGACCACCCGATTCTCTTCTTTTGTCTCAAGCTTTTCTTTCCATTCTCTAGGAGATATATATTGTCCCCTTTTCGATAAATCGACGGGTCTGTCAAAAGCAACCAATTGATTTCTTACCTTTACCACCGTCTTATAAAAGGCGTGCTCGTAGCAGGGCTGCATCTTAACCTCTATGTCCTTCCCCAGCCACTCCAAAAAAGATGCCAGTTCACTTCGATGAAGGCTCATCTGGGCATTGATCCCCTCTTTAGAGATGTAAATCCTACCTTTAATGTCCCTGAATAAAAGAAATTCTTTATATCTTAGAACCTCTCTCTGAGGAACTTCCATAGGAGTAAAATGGTAATAGGCAAGAGCTATATAGGGGGATTCTTCCATAGATTTTTTCATTTTTGGAGGTAAGTTTATCCTAAAAAAACCTCTCCTGCAACGGAAAATATTTTTTTGACCTATTGCCGGCTCTTGTTGAAAATTCTAGTTCTTATTATCATGAGTGCCTTTAAAACTTTCAGGAGAACCAATGGCTCGCTATACAGGCCCCAAAAATCGTGTCGCACGCAGATTCGGAGTGAATATTTTCGGTCGCGCTCGCAATCCCCTTTTACATAAACAAAACCCCGCAGGCCAGCACGGCGCAAAACGCAAGAAAAAATCTGACTTTGGCCTCCAAATGGAAGAAAAACAAAAATTAAGAGCAGTTTACGGCATGCTCAGCCAAAAGCAGCTGGTCAATGCTTATAAAAAAGCTCTTCTAAAAGCAGGCAACACTGCCAATAACTTCATCCAAGCACTTGAGTGCCGCTTAGACAATATCGTCTACAAGCTCCGTTTAGCGCCAACGATCTTCACTGCACAGCAGCTCGTATCTCACGGCCATGTCCTAGTGAACGGTAAAAAAGTTGACCGCCGAAGCTTTCAAGTAGAGCCAGGCATGACGATTGCTATTAAGCCAAAATCCCACAGTATGAAAGTGGTCCAAGAGTCTGTCGCTAATAAATCCAGGGACATTCCTGAATACCTCACTCTAGAAGAAGGGAAGTACGAAGGCACACTCGTCTCCTCTCCTCAAATCGATCAGATCTCAGTACCACTCCCAATCAACATCCCGCTAGTCTGCGAATTCATCTCTCACACTAGCTCATAGTCGATTGGTACTAGATAAACTAAATTTTAAGCCTCGAGGACTACCTCGGGGCCTTTTGCTTTTATTGGGAATGCAAATGAGGTGATATAGCAAAGTCTTTAGCAAGCAGATTGTCACCTTTTTACCTCCCCGGTTAATAAATACTCGTCAAACTTCATCTCTATCCAAGACATCTTCAGCTCGATGCTGCGTAAGTTTTGCTTCAATCTCAGCAGCAGTTGGCAAGGTTCCACGCAGCTCTTTTGGCAATGCATCTATAATGTTCACTGCATATTCTGATACTCCCATTGGCATTGTGTTCCTCTCTAAGGAATACTCGACTTTTAAATCATTTTTAGTGCGACAGATAATCATACCGATTGAAGAGTTATCAGTTGGATGTCTCAGCTGCCTATCTACAGCTGCAAGATAGAAATTAAGCTTACCAGCATATTCTGGCTTGAAATCCGTTGTTTTTAGTTCCACCACACAGAAACAACGCAGCTTGATATGATAAAAGAGCATATCCAAGTAGTAATCATCTCCGGCAATTTCTATGTGGTATTGTCTACCGATGAAAGCAAATCCCTGTCCTAGTTCAAGAATGAGCTTTTCAAGATTATCTACTAGACCCCTCTCCAGTTCTTGCTCTACGTAATCATCTCCCAATGTCAAAAAACTGAAGTTATAAGGACTTTTGAGAATATCCTTTGCAAGCTGAGAGTGTGGAGCTGGGAGTCTCTCTTGATAATTAGTGATTGCTTTTCCTTTTCAATCATAGAGGTTTGATCGAATTGCCTCCTCTAAAGCCCTGCCACTCCATCCATTTTTTATGACCTCTTGAGCATACCATTCTCTCATTGAGCAGTCTTTTAACTTCTCTAATAAGAGCATGTTATGCCACCAAGGCAATTGTGCAAGCAGTGCCTGCACAATTTGTGGATCAGGGTAAACCTCTGCGAATTTACGCATATATTTTAAATTCCGCACTGAAAACCCAGATACCCCTGGGAAATCTGAGGCCAAATCCCTTGCCATTCTTTCAATAATCTTAGAACCCCATCCCTCTCCTGCCTGCTTATCAAGAATAGATTTACCGATAGACCAATAGAGAAGAACAAGCTCTTTATTCACAGAAAGGCTTGCTCTAATCTGAGCCTCTCGAATCCTCCCCTTAATTTCCTCTAAAAATTCTTTGTATCCATTAGGAAGGATAGAAGATGAAAGCTCCGAATCTGTAATAGCATTTGTTGTCATAATATTTACCTTGATAGGAAGGAAATTTTTCACTTTTAGCTTGAGAAAGTCAATGATTTTTCGGCAAGTTGAGTTCTAAAAAAATGCTTCAGGAAAAAAAACTTTTTTTTCTTAGAAAAATGAACAGCTCTTCGATTCTAAAGATCTTTGCGAACGCAAAAAAGCTGCCCAAATAGACAAAGGCTAAAAGCACGAAGCTAACTAGCTGATTGCTAAAACCTGTTGCAAAAACGCCTTCTTTTCCTAAGAGAAGATTGAAGGTTCCATCATTCCCAATCAAATGACCTATTTCTATAGTTAGAAACGCTGAGGCTACAACCATTGTAGCTGTTTTTAGAAAGATCTTTTTTGAGAAAATCTTGGGATATTTCTTCGACAGAAGATAACCCAAAATAACGCAGTTCAAAAGAGATGATAAAGTAGTTGAAAGAGCAATGCTAAACGCCCCCCAAGAAAAGACAAAGATGAATAGCCCGTTTAAAAGAATATGAAATAATACGGAAATAACAGATGCAATCGCAGGTAAGGCATACTGTTTTTGTGCGTAATAGCCGTTTGCTAAGAAAAGCACCATCGCGCCCGGCAGAAGGCTGCCTGCATAGCCCCATAAACAAAATAGGGTTTCAATGAGCGTAGAAGAAGTAAAATGGCCTCTTCCATAAAGAAGATTGAGGCCTGAGCCTCCCAACGCAAAAAGCCCACCGCTTGCTGCTAGCATAAACACAATTGCGCCTGATATGGCAAAGCGGAGCTGCTTTTGATAATTTTCAAAATCCCCTGCGTGAACCAGCCTACTAAGAGTAGGCAGAAGCGCATTGGCAAGAGCAATGCCAAAAAGAGCTAAGGGCAGCTGCTCCACTCTAATCGCATACCACAAATAGGCAGGCCCTGATGGGTCTGCAAACTTTGCAAAGATGGAATCTAATGCGGCATTCATCTGCATGGCTGCAACTCCAATGACAGAAAGAGATAACGGTTTAAATAGTTTTTTTATCTCAGATGGAAAGAGCTTGAATTGCAGCCATTCTTTAAAAGATAGCGTAAGCTCTTTGACACTAGCCGCCATCGTAACTCCCCATTGAAGTAGAAAAGCGGCCAGTACCCCAATTGAAAGGGTGGTACCGATACTAAATAGATTTGTTTTATAGGCAATGAAAGCTACCAAAATCCATAGCAGATTAAAAAGAGCTGGTGTCACCGCAGGAAGAAAAAATTTCCTTTCACACTGCAAATGCCCCGCAGAAAAAGCATAGAGACAGATAAAGATCAGGCCGGGGAGCATGATCTTAGTTAGCCTAAATACCTCAGCAAAATCATTTGATGGCTTTAGCAGAGATAATGCTCCTTCACCAACCAATACAACCCCTGCAAGAACGATAAAAAGAGTAAAAAAGCCGTCCCTAAAGAAAGTTTCTGCCTCTTTGGGCCTGCTTGCCTTTAGTCCTGCAAAATGGGGGATAAAACCAGCCTGTAAACTTCCCTCTCCTAAAAGCCTTCTTAAGAGATTTGCGAAACGGTAGGCGATCATAAAGCTTGCAATTACAGGACTGCTACCGAAGAAAAAGGCCAAGGCCATATCTCGAAGCATCCCGGAAATGCGGCTCAACAGGGTTCCGCTAAAGAATTTTCTTGCTGATACAACTAATTCCGACATACTCTATAATACTCTCAGAAGAAAACTATTTTATGTCACAAAAACTTCTTATTGGTGCCCATACTTCCGCAGCCGGTGGAGTCCACAATGCCCTTTATGAGGGACAAAAAATTGGCGCTACTACTATTCAGCTATTTACCAGCAATCAAAGACAGTGGAAGGGAAGGAAATTCTCACAAGAAGAGATTCAATTGTGGGAGAAAGCAAGAAAAGAGACCGGCCTAGAAAAGATCATGAGCCATGATAGCTATTTAATCAATTTGGGCTCACCTGTTGAAGAAACACTTAATTTAAGTTTGAATGCTTTTAAAGAAGAGATCGAACGCTGCCATCAATTGCAAATCCCCTATTTGAACTTCCATCCGGGCGCTGCGACAGGATCATCTGTTGAAGAGTGTTTAGATAGAATTGTAGAGAGCCTGAATTCTTTTGAAGGACTAGTGCAAAACGGCCCCACCAGGCTTCTATTAGAAGCAACCGCCGGACAAGGGACAAGCGTCGGCCACAAGTTTGAGCATTTAGGTTATATCCTCAAAAATAGAAGAAAGACCATTCCTATGGGCGTCTGCATTGATACCTGCCATATCTTCTCGGCAGGCTATGACATACGCACAGAAGAAGGATGGGAAAAGACGCTGAACGAATTTGAGAGACAAGTAGGTCTATCCCATCTCTATGCTTTTCATATTAATGATTCGATGATGGACTACAACTGCCGAAAAGATAGGCATGCATCGATTGGCAAAGGAAAAATTGGCCTTGAGGCCTTTCGTTTTTTAGTAAATAGCCCTCTTACAAAACATCTCCCAATGTATTTAGAAACCCCGGATGAAACTATATGGAAGGAAGAGTTGAATCTCCTACGCTTGGTAGCGGGAGAGAAACAATTAGTATGAAACGTACAAAAATTAAAGAGATAGCCCAAAATCCCGCGCTTCTTGGGAAAAAAGTCTATGTTTGCGGTTGGATCAAAACGGTAAGAGATCAGAAGACCTTTGCCTTCATCGAGCTGAACGACGGTTCTACTTTTTCTAACTTTCAGATCATTTCAAATGATCAAACCCTACTTCCAAGGCTAACTACCGGAGCATCCATCG
>DATIJO010000199.1:0-1593 GCA_035478555.1 Chlamydiales bacterium | reverse complement strand
GCAATACTTCCTAAAAGTTTTGGGAGTGAGATGCAGAGCCTTAGGTCGATATAAATAGGGGATATGATCTTGCTCTTTAAGGTAAATGAGCCAAATTGAATGGCCCCAATCTCATGCAATTTTAAAATAATGCTGCTCAGTGTCATTGTTGTCCTTTGAGGTTATGATATCGAAATGCTAAATAGGGGTCCCACATCATCCCTGTTGCAGTGAGCGCAAAATCCGCGCCTGCTTCAAAAAATTCAGTGAAATGTTCAGGGAGTACTATCCCGCCCACGCTCATCAAAATGAGATCTAATTTTTCTTTGCGTATGATCTTGTGCGCATTTTTAGTGAATTCCAGGGCATCCTTTCGGATACCTGCGCCGCAGATGCCTGAAGTTTCTCTATGCCTTCCAAGAGCAGGATCTTTTTTGTCATTGACCACTCTCATGCTCACAGAATTTAAACCGGATAGGGCTCTTACTCCTGATTTTGCAGCTGCAATGCAGACCTCGTGGAGCTGCTTCTCATCTTGAAACTTTCCCACTTTTAAAATGAGAGGAATAGGTTTAATGGCATTCACAAGCTTGCTTGCGTATTCCAAGACAGCATCGGGGCTCATATAGAGACAGCCCTCTTTTTTCCCGACATTGGGGCAGGAGAAGTTTGCCTCGATCAATTTTGCTCCGGCATTTTTTGCAAGGCTGGCCGTTTCTATAAAATCATGAAGGAACGATTTTTCATCGCTGGGGGTGGCAGTTACCGAGACAATCATAATTTGATTTGGCCCAATAGACCTATTTGCCCTTTCAATGTCTTGCATGAGGTATTCTGGAGATCTGGAGGGCATGCCAAAAGAATTAGTAATTGTCAGCTGGTCGATATTGGAGGGCTGATCTTTCATCTGCAAAGCAATGTCGCCTTGTCTTTGCACGTAGAGGATATTGGGAAGAGGGTGACCCGGATGTCCAGCGCTTCGGATTGTCTTATAGGTAAGAATATCAAAACCCATTTTAGCTGCAAAAACGATCCAACGGGAGTTGAGTAAGGGCCCTGCGGGAACGCCAAGCCTTGAGGCTACTGGAAAACCTAAAAAGTCAGCGTGTTTTTTTGTATGCTTTCTTTCAGGAAAAACTCCTTCAAAAAATGGCCCAAACTCTGCGTTGTCCATATAGGATTTGTTCGGATCAAACACAGGAAGAAATTTTGGAAACCAATCAGGCAGAAACATCAAAGAGTTCTCCATTTATGATCATAAAGGCCGGCCACCCTTTCAGGGTCTCTCCTGCAAAGGGGGACCATTTTACCTTGGTTTTTAGATGAGAGTCATCCACTTTTTTCACTCTTTCCAGATCGACTAATAAAACATTTTTATCAGGAGGCAGGCGAAAAATTTCTTTGACTCTACCTGAAGTTAAAGATGCGATGCGGGCAAGCGAGATCTTCCCCATATGATAAGCATTTAGAAGAAGAGGTAGAAGAGTTTCAACTCCCGGCATGCCGGATGGGCAGGAGCCATAGGGTTTTCTTTTTTCTTCTATTGAGTGAGGCGCATGGGCGCTTCCAATGGTATCGATCGTCTCATCATCGATAGCGTCCCAAAGAGCTTGG
>DATIJO010000198.1:0-2830 GCA_035478555.1 Chlamydiales bacterium | reverse complement strand
AGGTTGTAAAAAAAGAGTGTCTTCTAAGGAAGGAGGGGTATACGCGATGTATTGGGAATAGGGAATTTGGATCTCTTGTATTTTCTGCAGGGTATGGATATCTGTGAATCTAGAATGTAAAAACATTCCCTCAAGAGAGTCCACAGCCCTAAAAAGTTCTTCCAATGTAGCAGTCGGAACATCCTCTTTCCAATTGTTGTTCTGTAAAAGAGATTTTTCAAAAGATGCCTTTGCCTCCTGAATTTCTCTTTCAGAGATCCTATAGATACTGCCTACTTCGCTTAAGGCATCCTCTTTTAAAATAAGACTTGCTTCTTCATCAGGAAATTCAAAGTCGATCTGGCTGAGAATAAATCTAGGGGCTACAGCATTAAATTCTAATACTTCTACCCTTGTCTCCCTGAAATGCAAAAAGATGGCCAAGGCAACCACAAGAAGTGCACCTACAAATATTCGTAGGCCAAAATCCTTTGAAACAGGAAGTTCTTCTTTCATTCCTAATTGCATAGTATCTTTAATCTAGCAACATCCCTTCAATTTTTCTAAGTATTTTAGCTGATTGTCTAAATTTTCGCTGAAATCAAAAAATCATAGAGTATAAATAACTTTGCTTGCAAAAGATTTTTTCTACTAAACTATGAATGATGAATAAACGCATTTCGGATTATTATTCTGAAAAAAAAATTTTGGATGTACTCTGTTTGCCTGAGGAGCGGATTGATTGGGACGAAGCAAGAAGCAAGGCCCCATTAATTCCGAGAGGCTGGTACGAACTTTCCCTTCTTTCCAGGGAAGATAGATTGGAGTTCACAAAGGAATATTGGATGACCCACCTTCCTTTTGTGCCTAATCCATTTAAGGACCTTCAAACTTTTTTTCAGGACTTGGAAGATGTAGGGGTCTTTCTGATCCTCCAAGAAAATAACTATATCCCTGAGCTGGTCTATTTTTTAAACGATGAGAGGTTCTTTCTTGGATCTGTCCCTGCAGGCGAAGAGGAGATAGAAGGGTTAAAGATGAACATCTCTCTTCCAAAAGATTTCTTAAGTTTTTTAGGGATCCATAATGGGTTTAGTAAGGCCTACGATAGAGGGATTTTAAGCACATCAGAGATCATTCAAACAAAAAACGAATTAGAGATCTATTTAGAAGAGAGTGAAAAAAAAGTGCGTTTTGATAAAAGTTTAGTCGAACCAACCAGCCTGATCCCATTTTATATGAGCGCCTATGGAAGATCCTATCAATGTTTTATCAAAGAATGGTATCCTACCAATGAAATGGGAAATGTCTGTCTCTCTTTAGATGATTTTACTATCTCTTCTTACACGCGAGAAGGTACACTTGCATTTCCTACTTTTTTAGATTGGCTCGTCTTCTATCTAGAAGAAATTGAAATAGAAGATGAAATGAGGTAATACTCGTGTACTCCGTTCAAAATCTCTTCGAACAATATGGAAAAGAGCTAGATTTAAATCCCGTACCGGGAATAACAGGTATGAACCGCAGTATCAAAAAGCCTGAGGTTCATCGGCCGGGATTAAGCCTTGCAGGCTATAAGAAAAGCCTGCCGACTAACCGCATTCTGGTATTTGGAAAGGTGGAAATTTCCTATATCCGTGAACTGCCCAAAGAAGAAAGGCTTGAAAGATTAAAATGGGTTATTACCACTTCCACTCCTGCAGTCATCATCGCAAGAAAATACCGTCCTCCCGCTGAAATTGTGCAGCTGTGCAAACATCATAAAATCCCTCTCTTTCGTGCGAGCCATACTGCAACAACGCTTCTCAGTAAGATCACTTTTCTTCTTATGGAAGAGTTTTCACCGAGCGTGACTATGCATGGCACGCTTGTAGAAGTCTTTGGAGTAGGCGTACTTATCCAAGGAGAATCATCGGTTGGAAAAAGCGAGGCTGCATTAGGCCTTCTTGAGCGTGGCCACAGATTGATTTCAGACGATGTGGTCAAAGTGAAAAAAAGAGAAGGGTCCTATTTAGTTGGATCAGGCCCTGAGCTTACTCGCCATTTGATGGAGATAAGAGGCATTGGGATTATCAACGTAGCACACCTCTACGGCGCAGTCTGCGTGCGCCCTGATAAGGGGCTCGACATTGCAATCAAATTGGAAGAGTGGGACGACCGCCATTTCTATGACAGAGTAGGCCTAGAAGAAAAATTCTGCGATATTCTAGGGATCAGCGTCCCTTTCCATATTCTTCCTGTAAAACCCGGAAGAGATGTAGTGCTTCTCATTGAAACAATTGCCCTTAATCACCGCTTAAAAGACATGGGTTATCATTCGGCCAAAGAATTTAACGTAAAACTTTTGGAAGCTATCGCTCATAGACAAAAAAGAAAAAAGATCCATGAAGCTGATCCGTACCGTTAAAGTGAAAAATGATCTGGGTCTACACACAAGACCTGCTACCGTCATCGTTAAGATGCTGCAATCATACAAGTCTTCCGTGCATTTTACTTACAAAAAAGATACTATTAACGCTCGAAGCATAATGAGCATACTCATGCTTGCCCTACGAAAAAATGCTAGCATTCAGATTACTGTTGAAGGCGATGACGCAGAAGAAACCATTTCTGCATTAGTCAACGCTTTTGAAAATCAGTTTTGGGAAACGAAGTGATGGACGAAACATTAAATGGTTTATCCATTAGTCAAGGCATAGCATTAGGCCTTGCTTTTCATTTCATCATTCCCGACGAACTTATTCCAGAACAGATCATCTCTTCTCAAGAAATCGAACAAGAAATAGAGCGCTACCGCAAAGCTTTAGAAAAAAGCAGAAAAGAACTCGAGGACCTTCAGAAACTGGTGTTG
>DATIJO010000197.1:0-2800 GCA_035478555.1 Chlamydiales bacterium | reverse complement strand
TCTTCGACTAAGAAATGGTAATACGTTTGATGTTAGAAGATCATGCCCAGCACGATCTACTTCGAATCTTGAGATATCAAAAGAAGTTGGTTTAGCTATCTGGCACATAGAACATTCCATCTTCTTTGACAAGAATAGGCCAAAGTAAGCGTAAGTTTATTAAAACCAACAGCATACGAATTATTTGAAATATTATTAATAATGTCTGTCATAATAGATGATTTAATTAATTTAGAATATTATATCAAAATTAAATATTAATTAAAATGTATAAATTTTTTTTATTTTTATCAGATATATTGATATAAAAAATATTTTAATCGAGCAGTCATAGAAATCTTTTCCAAAATCGAGAATAGAATATACTTTATCAAAGATAGGAATTTGAGATGGAAATTGTGGCTAAGTCGTTTTCATTTTTGAGCGAAGTATGGATAGGGAAAAATCTTCTGAAAGAAGATGTTTTGGAGAGGTTTTCAGGCCCAATTGCTATCATTACCGATACTAAGATAGAAAAGTTATTTGGAAAGAAGCTCTTTAAAGGACAAGCCTCTTTTTTTTCCTTTCCTGCAGGGGAGAAGAGCAAAACCCGAAAGACCAAAGAGAAGATCGAAGATGGCTTGATTCAGAAGGGTTTTGGCAGTGATACAGTGATTGTGGGGTTAGGGGGAGGCGTGGTCACTGATCTTGCGGGCTTTGTGGCTGCAACATATTGTAGAGGTGTAAAGCTGGTATTGATTCCTACAACATTACTTGGAATGGTAGACGCTGCGATTGGCGGGAAAAATGGAGTGAACACTCCCAAAGCCAAGAATAGGATCGGGACCTTCTATTTCCCTGAACTGATCATGATCGATACCGACTTTTTAAAAACCCTACCTGAAAAAGAGATGCTAATGGGAGGAGCAGAGATTTTGAAGTATGGGCTCATCGATGATCCCTCTTTATTTCAAGACCTACCTAAACTTTTCAGCTCAATAGATAAGACCATTGAAAAAAGCATAGCAGTGAAAAAGAAGGTGGTTGGCGAGGACCCTGAGGAGAAGAAAGGGCTTCGCAGGATTTTGAATTTTGGCCACACCATTGGCCATGCTCTTGAGACGATTGAAAATTATAAGATCTCTCATGGTGAGGCTGTAGCCATTGGACTACTAGTTGAGAGTTATTTAAGCCATTTGATGGGCTATTTAAGTAGTCCAAATTTTCATAAGATTGAAAGGCTTCTTGCCAATTCTGATTTTCTTTTAAAGATCTCATCCAAAGTAACAAAACAGAAGATGCTTACTGCTATGGCAAGAGATAAAAAGGCTAAAGGCAAGCTCCCTAGGTTTGTACTTATTGAAGAGATTGGAAAAGTAGTTCCCTTTGATGGTGAATATTGTAGTTCTGTGCCTAATGAGATTTTAGATAAAGCCTTGAGATGGATGTTAATTCAATGCAATGGATAGTGAAAAGGTCCACCCTAACAGGTACAATAGAGATCCCTCCTTCAAAGTCCCATACCTTGAGGGCGATCCTTTTTGCTTTGATGGCGAAGGGAAAATCAACTATCCGCCATTTTCTTGCCTCTCCTGATAGCGAAGCGATGATCAAAGCAGTTGTTTCCTTTGGAGCGAAAGTATCCCGATTTCCTGATCATTTGGAAATTGAAGGGTTAGGAGGGAATTTAAAATGCGCTGAAGATGTGATCGACTGTCAAAATTCGGGACAGGTGCTTCGATTTATTGGGGCGATATCTAGCTTAACGGATAGATATACTATTTTGACAGGCGATCAATCAATTAGACACAACCGTCCGATCCTTCCTCTTTTGCAGGCGCTTGAAAAACTAGATGCAATGGCTGTTTCTAGTAGGCTAGATGGTTATGCTCCAATCATAATTAAAGGCCCTCTCAGGCCTGGAAAAACATCTCTGAACGGTCAGGATTCTCAGCCTGTGTCGGGGTTATTGATCGCGCTTTCGTTTGCAAAAGGCGCATCCATCGTAGATGTACAACATCCGGGTGAAAAACCCTGGATTGATCTAACACTTAGCTGGTTTGATAGATTGGGGATAAAGTACAAAAATGATAACTATGAGAGATATGAACTTGCAGGGAATGCGAGCTACAATGGATTTAATGTAGAAATACCCGGGGATTTTAGTACATCTGCTTTTCCTATCGCTGCTGCGATCCTATCTGGGTCAGAAGTAACTCTGAAAAACCTTGATAGACGAGATGTACAGGGCGACAAGAAGTTCATCCATGTGCTAAAAAAGATGGGGGCTCTAATTGAAGAAGTAGAGGACGGTCTTCAGGTAAAGAAGGGATCTACTTTAAAAGGAATGAAAATCGATGTGAATGACTTTATTGATAGTGTGCCAATATTGGCGGTCCTTGGCTGCTTTGCTGAAGGAAAGACCGAAATTGTAAATGCGGCTATTGCTAGGCAAAAAGAGTGCGACAGGCTCCATGCAATTACGACAGAGCTAAAAAAAATGGGAGCTAATATCGAAGAGAAGGAGGATAGTCTTATCATTCATCCCTCGAAGTTAAAAGGCGCGAAGCTTCATACCTACCATGACCATAGAATGGTGATGGCCCTAACCGTTGCTGCTATGCAAGCGGAAGGGGAATCGGTTATTGAGGGAGTAGATGCGGTAAAGAAGACCTATCCCTCCTTTTTGGAGGATTTTAATAAATTAGGAGCTAGGATTGAACCTGATTTTATTCGGATATAAAGCTGCCGGAAAGAGCTACTTTGGGAAGAAGCTGGCCATAAGGCTCTCCTATATTTTTATGGACACCGACCACATGAT
>DATIJO010000196.1:0-14384 GCA_035478555.1 Chlamydiales bacterium | reverse complement strand
AAGGCTGCTACTTCCAGGAATTGTTGCAAAAAAACTATTAGATGAATTTTGAGGATTGAATTGATAGACGTTTGAACCTCCTACAGCAAATCCAGTGGTAGCATTCAGGATGTCTACTGCCTCTGGAATACCATTTACAGGAAAGGTCTGATTCACTGCAAAGCTACCCGTTTGTAAATTCATCGTATAAAGATTATTATCGACAGGATCAGTAATCAAAGCGGTCTGCCTATCAAGTAGAGTTATTTGAAAAATCAAGGAAGCACTTGAGATAGTACCAACCGTAGTATAGGTTGCATTTTGTACATCGACAGCAAAAACATCCCTATCATTGATTCCTGATACATACAAGGGTCCTGTTGCTCCGACAGTAATATTTGGAGTAACATCCCCATAGATCATTCCTCCAAATAGCAAAAAAGAGAGAATAGCTTTTCGATATCCAAACACTTTACTTTTCCATTTGTTCAATAATTCTTCTCACCTTTTCCGAATGGCCCTTTTTTGCGATAAAGAGGGCATCGTCGGTTTCAACGATGAGGATATCTTCAAGGCCGATGGTAGAAATGAGCTTTTTCCCGCCTAGGATGAGCGAATTTTTAGTATCTAGGGCAATGACATTGCCGCTTGTGACATTTTGGTTTTCATCCTTTTCTAAAAGATCGTAGACCCGATCCCATGAGCCAATATCCGACCAGGAGATATCTAAAGGAAGCACCACGATGTTTTTGGTTTTCTCCATTAGGGCATAATCGATGGATATGTTGGGAAGATCAGAAAAATTAGATAGCCCTTTTACAATCTCTGGAGCATGTTCCTGCATCTCTTTCCAGAAAGTTTCTGTTGTGAATGCAAACATGCCTGAGTTCCAAAGGTATTTTTGCGATTGAAGAAAGCGTAGGGCTTTATCTATTGGCGGCTTTTCTACAAAAGAAGAGACCTCAAACAAACCATCTTTCGTTTTTTTGCCTAGCTTGATGTAGCCATATCCGGTTTCAGGGCGTATTGGCTTTATTCCAAAGGTGATGATCTTGTTTTGATTTAAAATAGGAATCACCTTTTCTATTGCTGCATAAAAAGTAGAGGGCGGTTCTAGAAAATGATCCGCAGGGGAAATAAGGATAGGACAGTTTTTGCCAATTTCTTTGATAGCAAGGCAAATGGCGCCTGCTGTATTTTTTGAAGCTGGCTCGATCAATAGCTTACATTTTTTTTGAGGATCAATTTTTGAAATTTGCGTTTCTACTAGAGGAGCATAAAGGGCGTTTGTGGAAATCAGGATCTCTTCTACAAAGGGAGCTTCTAAGAAGCGTATGACGGTTTTTTGAAGAAGGGATTTTCCATCTCCAAAATGCATAAATTGTTTTGGAAAGCTCTTTTTGGAAAGAGGCCAAAGCCTTGTACCGCCTCCGCCTGCTAATATGACAACTTGCATGCTGATTTTTCCACGTATGCTTTTATCTCTTTTTGAAAGCGCTCTTTATTAAAAGATAGTACGCTATCTCTCACTTTCTTTGGATGAAAGTTGTCTTGCACTTTTTCAAATTTCATCACAGCTTCTTGAAGAGAGGAAACTGTCTGCTCAGGGAAAAATAGACCGGATATTCCTTCTTTTACCGTTTCAAGACATCCGCCTTTTCCTAAAGCGATCACAGGTGTGCCTGTAGCCATGGCTTCGATAGGCACAATGCCAAAGTCTTCAATTGCAGCAAAGACAAAGGCTTTTGCTCTTTGCAAATAACTTTTCATCTCCTCATCTGTAACATCACCTAGAAACTCGATGTTCTTTTTAGCTTTGGCTTTGATTTTTTCCTTGTCAGGTCCATCGCCAATCACAAGAAGCTTTTTGTCAGGCATTGCAGCAAACGCTTCTACGATGAGGTCCATTTTTTTATAAGGGACCATGCGGGATGCAGTGAGATAAAAATCTTCTTTATTTTCCGATAGTCCAAAGTAATCAACATCAACAGGAGGATAGATAACCTCAGAACTTCTACCATAAGTTTTTTTAATACGTCTTTTTACATAATGGGAGATCGCTAAAAAAGCATCCACTCTTTGTGATGCTTGGTAATCCCAGATCCTTAAATAGTGGATAAAAAATTTAGCTAAAAAACCTTTTACCCCTTTTTTTAATCCCGCCTCTTCAATGTATTGATGATATAGATCCCATCCATAACGAAGGGGTGTAAAACAATAACAAATGTGCACCTGGTCGGAATGGGTAAGAACCCCTTTTGCTGCACAGTGGGAAGTAGAAAGAACAACATCATAGGAAGATAGGTCAAATTGTTCGATGGCAAAGGGAAAAAGCGGTAAATAGTTACGGTAGGCTTTTTTTGCGAAAGGCAATTTTTGAATAAGCGATGAAATGATCTCGCTCTTAGCAAAGGATGTCCTTTGCAATTTCATTTCATCTTTTACAAGAGTATAAATGGGAGAGGGAAAGATCTGAAGGATGGCCTCAAGGACTTTTTCCCCTCCTCCAATACTAACAAGCCAGTCATGGACAAGGGCAATTTTCATAAGCTTTTATGTCTTCCCTGACCATCATTTCTACTAGCTCTTCAATCGATGTTTGAGCTTGCCAACCAAGTTTTTCTTTGGCTTTTGAGGGATCTCCAATCAAAAGGTCTACTTCCGCAGGGCGAAAAAATTCAGGGGAGATTTCTACCACTACCTTGTCGGATTTTCTATCGATGCCTTTTTCAGTGATGCCTTTCCCTTGCCATACAATATCCATTTCTACTTCCGAAAAGGCGCGTTCTACAAAAGAGCGGACGGTTTGAGTTTTTCCTGTTGCCAGCACATAGTCATCGGGCTTTTCTTGCTGCAGCATTAAGTACATGCCATAAACAAAATCTTTTGCATAACCCCAATCTCTTCTCGCATCTAAATTGCCTAAAAGAAGCTTTTCTTGGAGTCCCTGTTTGATCTTGGCTACGCCAAGCGTGATCTTTCTGGAGACAAACTCTTTTCCTCTTCTTGGGCTTTCATGGTTGAATAGAATGCCGTTGCAAGCAAAAAGATTGTAAGATTCCCGGTAATTGACCACTGCCCAATAAGCATAAAGTTTAGAAAACCCGTAAGGGGATCTGGGATAGAAGGGCGTCTTTTCATTCTGGGGCGTTGTTTGGACTTTTCCAAATAGCTCGGAGGTAGATGCTTGGTAGAATTTGCATGTTGGTTTGATCTTGCGCACAGCTTCTAAAAGCCTTAGGACCCCAACCGCGTTCACTTCTGTGGTAAACTCCGGGAGCTCAAAAGAAGTTTTTACGTGGCTTTGCGCGGCTAAGTTGTAGATCTCATCCGGCATGATCTCTTCAATCAATCTCTGCAAGTTGGAAGAATCGCCCAAATCACCTTCATGTAAAAATAGAGAGCCATGCTCTAAAAGATGGGCGATCCTTGAAGTAGAAGAGGTGGATGTTCTACGTATAATGCCGTGGACAAGGTACCCCTTTTCTAAAAGAATCTCTGCAAGATAGGAGCCATCTTGACCGGTTATACCTGTAAGCAATGCCTTTTTCATAACATGGATTTTCTTCTATTGGCATAATAGATGGCAATGGACAAAATTCTTATTTTAAAGATCGGAGCAATTGGAGATGTGGTCATGGCATCCAGTATGCTGCCTTTTTTAAAAGAGAACCAGGATTGCCACATTACCTGGATTGTAGGCAAAACCGCGGCTCCAATCCTTGCAGCTGCCCAAATGGTAGATGAGCTAATCGTTGTGGATGACCAGAAGCTGTTCAAAGGAAGCTACTTTCAAAGAATTTTGGAAATTTTCAAGCTCTGGAAAAAAATTGGTTTCTCAAGATTTGATCTTGCTGTTTCATGTCATGTAGATATTCGTTACAGGCTTCTTTTAATGCCTGTTTTTAAAAAAACATTTCGCTTTTTTTCCCGCAAAAAAAAATATATTTCCGGAAGGTATCACGCTTCCGAATACATTCGTTTGTTAACAGATGCCGAGGGACCGTTTTGTAATCCTATTCAATTTCCTAAACTGCAAGACTCTTTTCCTGAACACCTAATATCTCTATTTTCGAACACACGAAAAAAGATCGCTATCTTGCCAGGCGGAGCGCAAAACATACTAGCTACGAATGCTCAAAGAAGATGGCCAATTGTTAACTATGTTAGACTTGCCGAAAACCTACAAAAAGATGGCCATCAAATTCTTCTTATTGGCGCCTCTTCTGATGCCTGGACACTTCCGTTTTTTGAAAAAATGGACACCATCAATTTAATAGGCAAAACAGAACTGTTAGAACTAGTCAGTATTTTAAAAAGAGTTGATCTTTTGATAACCCATGATAGCGGGCCTCTACATTTAGCAAAGCTTGCCGGATGCCAAACCATTGCTCTATTTGGGCCAACTCAGCCTTCTGAATTCTTAGGACATGAACCAAATATTCATTACATTTGGGGTGGAAAAGATCTTTCCTGCAGACCCTGTTATGATGGCAAACACTTTGCTAAATGCAACCGAAACCTATGCATGGAAGATATAACAGTGGAAGAAGTCCTGACGCTTGCTAAAAAAGTGGTAGCTTCTCAAAAGCTAAATTGCTTTTCGTTTTCTTCGAGTAGCTGCTTAAGCTTTAGCTCTTCTGATTGCAGTCTCCAAAGATAAGCATATCTGCCTTGCTTTTTCACAAGTTCCTGGTGGACGCCTGACTCAATGATCTTCCCCTTTTCAACTACAAGGATTTGATCTGCATGAACAATCGTAGAAAGGCGGTGAGCTACAATGAGCATGCTCACTGTGTGTTTTAGATGGTGCAAGGTTTCTTGAATGATCTTTTCCGAATGGGTATCTAGGCTAGACGTGGCCTCATCTAAAATCAGAAGGCAGGGTTTTCGAATAAGGGCCCTAGCTAAAGCGATGCGCTGTCTTTCGCCGCCTGAAAGCCGGTAGCCTCTTTCGCCCACAACAGTATCATATCCATTAGGCATGCTTTGGATAAAATCGTGGGCGCCTGCAGCTTTTGCTGCTTCTATTACCTCATCTCTAGAAGCTTCTAATGAACCAAAAAGGATATTAGCAAGGATCGTATCATTAAAGATAAAGATATCCTGGGTGACAACACCTATTTTTGAGCGCCATTCGTTGATATCAAGACTTTGTAATGGGAGTCCGTCTACTAGGATCTCTCCCTTTACCGGCTCGTAGAGCCTCAAAAGAAGATCTAAAAGGGAAGATTTGCCAGCTCCGGATGATCCAACTAGGGCTACTGTTTTTCCCTTTGGAATAGTGAAAGAAATTTCCTGGATCACCTCTCTAGTCGTTTGAGGATACTTCAAGACAACATTCTGAAATCTGATCTCGTTCGTAAATTCTTTAAAGGGAAGTCCGCTACTTGCGACAAAATCCTTGTCCTCTTCGCTTAGGATATTGTTCAGCCTTTGGAGTGTGCCCGCGCTCATTGTGATCTGTCCCACGGATCTAAGCATCATCTGGGCGCGGAAAGTTAGCCTATAAGCAAGACCAATAAAGGTCAGCAAAATCGGAATTGGGGAAGAGCTATTGTTCTTCATTAAAAGATAGCCCATCATGAGGATTGCGCCCACGATGCTGATCCCTACAATCTCTGTGCAAGCTGTAAAGGCATTATTCCAATGGGCAGCTTTTTTTTGGGCGCGGCCAAAGTCCTTCAAATAAATAGAGACCTTTTTCAATATGTGGTCTTTTCGATTGAAAAGATGTACAAGCCTGATTGCTTGCAGCCCTTGTACTAATTCCTGGTTGAAATCTGTAGAAAATTGAGTAAATCTCTGAGACTCATGAGCTATTTTTTTAATGAAGAACTTTTGAAACAAAGCAAAAAAACCAAACCCTAAAAAGGTGACCAAAGTAAGAAGTTTTGATAAAAAGACCATTAGCCCAAAAGTAATCAGGATCATGAAAAAATTTACATTTACCTGATGGACATGGTCCATGACAGTTGTCAAATAAAGTGAGGGAGATTTTGCGTATTCAATCAGATCCCCGATCTTATACCGATTGACAAAAGGAAAACTAAAACGAAAGATACGATGCAATACATTGACCTGGATAGTCTCTTGTATGCCTACAAAGATTTTAGTATTGATTGCTCCGCTTAAATAAGAGGCTGCGCTTTTTACTGCCTGGAAAAATATCCCTAAGAGAATAAATAAAAGAAAAAGCTCAACCGCGCTTCTTTGGGACAGAAAATCCGATAAATGAAGATGATTTAGAATCCGTCCATGAAAGTCCCTAGAGGCATCAGCATTTAAATAACTTAACCCAACAAGAAAGGAGCCAAAAGAGACTCCTTCCATAAGAGCTGTTGTCAGATTCATTGCCAATACTAAGACGCACTGGCCAACATTCTTATTTTTTTCCCCTAAAAAGTAGGGGAAAAGAGGCATTCTTCGTATTTTTTTAAATATGCTGAACATGTAAAGCGGCTTTACTTTTAAAAGTTAATCGCCATTCTACACTTTTTTATTATAGTTACCAATTGTTGTCTTCAGCATATCCTAGTTCAATAATCTCTTGCCCAAGGACTGACTTCAAGAGGCTCTTATTATTCTCACTAAAATAATCCGGCCACCCATCTTTTTTTCCTTTGCGAAAGGTTGACGTTCCGCCGTAAAGTTGATCTGCAATTTCAGCAGCTTTTTCCTCTGTTACAGGGGAACCGATGAATTCAGCAAGTTTAAAGACTGACTTGATTTGAACATCCCTATCGCCTCCTCCTTCAGGACCAACAAGCTCCTCATATCTTAGTGTTAAAATAGTAGGATCTTGCATCCAGATCATAGCCTTTCTTGTGAACCAGGCGATGCTATAATATTCATCCGGAAAGAGAATAACCTCTTTTAGTTTCTCTTCAAAAGTTGGGAGAATGTTGACTGATTTTGCTACAACATTTGGTGTGCACCAGAGCCATTTACCCTTTTTTTGCATCCAGTAGATTTGAGAAATAAGCGTGTCCCTTGGATCACGGATGAGAAGGACCTTTCGAATGGTGGGATCATCCTTAATAAAATCAAAGTTATCAGTGATATGTTGCACATAGTAGTTCCCGCTATTAAAGATCGAATGAGGGTTAAATTGATTGGTAGGGATTACTTTATGCGTTGTGATGAGCTCTATAGCTTTGTTCAAAAGGTGAGTGCCGGATTTTGGAATAGTCAAAAGAGCCACTTTAGGAGTATTTGGATCATAACTGCCAGCAGTAGCCTTAGCTATAGCGAGTAGTAAAACAATAAGAACACGTAAACATTTCATAAAGTCCCTTTAAAAAAGGGAGCAGTTTATACATGCAAAGGAAATCTTGTAAAGGACTATTGAAGAAGTTCTAGGTGCTGATAGTAGCGCATCAGATCACGAAACCTTGCGGCATCCTCAAAGCGAAGCTCAAGAGATGCTCTTTTCATCTCCACTTCACATTCTCTGATCTTTTCTTCTAGCTCTTTAGCGTCTGAAATAGTGGGTTTCTTTTCTTTTTTTATCTCTTCTGGGACAACACCGAAAGTTTCTTCTAGTGTTTCTTTCGTTTCTTTTTTGACCGATTTTGGAGTAATGCCGTGTTTTTGGTTGTGCTCCATCTGCAGCTTTCTTCTTTCTTGAGTGATTCGAAGACAGTTTTTTATTGCAGCAGTTTCTTTGTCTGCGTACATGACAACTCTTCCATTCACATTACGCGCAGCCCTTCCGCAGGTTTGAATAAGGGCTGTCTCACTTCTTAAAAAGCCCTCTTTATCCGCATCTAATATGACAACCAAGGAGACTTCAGGAATATCCAACCCCTCTCTTAGAAGGTTGATCCCTACAAGCACATCAAAGACCCCAAGTCTTAGATCTTTGATAATCCGCATCCTCTCTAAAGTATCGATATCGGAGTGGATATACTTTGCTTTGACACCGATCTCTATCAGGTACTTGCTTAAGTCCTCCGAGAGTTTTTTCGTAAGGGTTGTGACTAGCACCCGTCTATTTTTTCCCGTTTCAATACGTATCTCTTCCAAGGCATCGTCTACCTGGTTTTTCGCAGGTTTGACCTGGATTTCAGGATCCAAAAGTCCTGTGGGCCTAATGATCTGCGTGATGATCTCGCCTTCCGCTTCTTGTACCTCCCAAGAACCGGGCGTTGCAGAGACGTAGACAACATTTTTAAAAAAATGGTAGGCCTCTTCAAATTTCAGAGGTCTATTGTCCATAGCAGAAGGAAGCCTGAATCCAAATTCCACCAGAGTTGTTTTTCTGGACCTATCACCATTGTACATCGCATGCATTTGGGGGAGAGTCTGGTGGGATTCGTCAATAAAAAACAAAAAATCCTCAGGAAAATAATCCATGAGGCATGGCGGAGGTTGTCCGGGAAGTCTTCTAGAAAAATGGCGAGAGTAGTTTTCAATGCCCTTGCAAAAACCAATCTCCTTGATCATCGCAAGATCATGATTAGTACGTTCGGTAATGCGTTGCCTTTCTAGTAGACGATTATCGCTTTCATAAGTTTGGACTCTTTCTTGAAGCTCTTCTCTGATTGTGCCCATTGCATGGTAGCGCACATCTTCAGGTGTGACATAGTGAGACCCTGGGTAGATCTGCAGCTTTTCTACTCTGTTTCTCACTTTGCCTGTCAGTGGATCGATCTCAGATATTCTCTCTACTGTATCCCCAAAAAATTCAATTCTAAATGCCTTGTCTTCTTCGTATGCCGGTGCAATATCCAAAATATCTCCCCGAACTCTGAAAGTGCTTCTTGCAAGCTCATAATCGTTTCTGTTGTAGTGCATCTCCACCAAATGAAGAAGCACATCATCCCTTCGCACTTGTTGGTTTACAGACAAAGAGAGAAGCATTTGGGAGTAGTATTCAGGAGTGCCCAAGCCGTAGATACAAGAGATCGACGCAACTATGATCACATCCCTTCTCTCCAACAGCGATCTTGTAGCGCTTAAGCGCATACGATCGATCTGATCATTGATCGCCATGTCCTTCTCTATATAGGTGTCAGTCCTTGGGATGTAGGCTTCAGGCTGATAGTAGTCATAGTAAGAGACAAAATACTCAACCGCGTTCTTGGGGAAAAACCCTTTAAATTCCTGATAGAGCTGGGCAGCAAGGGTTTTATTATGCGCAAGGACAAGCGTTGGCTTTTGCACATTTACAATGACATTTGCCATCGTAAATGTTTTACCGCTGCCAGTGATCCCCAAAAGCACCTGGGCACGCTTTTTCTTCTGCAGCCCAAGCGTCAGCTTCTTTATTGCTTCCGGCTGATCGCCTCTAGGTTTAAATTCCGCTTCTAACTCAAACATATTTATAGAGATTATAGCATAAATGAAAATAAAGCAGGGATAACAGGATTCTCAGGATAAAAAAGAAAATTTAGTTTTGTCTTTTCCCATCATTATATCATTAAATCATTTCCATCATTTTGATGGCCGTTTCCTACAACGAATTGATACTTAGCACTGTAAAAAATGATGGAAATGATTTAATGATATAATGATAGAAAATTATCTTCTATCCGTCTTAAAAATAAAAAGCCCACCGTAGGATAACTCCTACGGTGGGTTTTAGATGATATTCAGGTCAAACTTCGATTAGAAATCGAGTTTTGCTGACAAAGTTGCACCAACTAAGCTCAAAGAGTGAGCAGCGCTGAGGCCTGCTAAGTTTCCTGTTGCAAGTACAAAGTTTTGCATGTTCCAGAAGAAGCTAGCTTCCCAGCCAAGTCTGATGCTGAAGAACATAGAATTGCAGTTTACGCAATCGCCCCAACCAAATCCAAAAGCGACTTGGGTATTAGGCACAGCTCTCCAAACATGCTTCTTATTAGTGATGTTAGAAGCTAGGAGAGGTCTTGATCTTGAAGCTCCAACAAAAGAAGCAAAATCGTTGACAGTTTCAAAGTTTCTAAATACATGTCCGTAGAGTATCGATGCAGCCATGTTTCCATAGAGCATCCAGCCTCCGCAAAATCTCCAATCGGTATTTAGACCAAATCTTGGACCAACGCCCCAGTAATTGTTTTTTGCGAAGAAGGTAGAAGGCTCGAAAGCAACACTAAAATCTGTGCCACCGAGATTTGGATTTCCCTGCTCGACAATAAACTTGCGATTAATCCAGCCACCTCTAACGCTTGCAAAAGGTCTTAAAGATAACCCTTCACTTACGTAGAATGCTCTGCCTAGCTCCCAATCAATCATATTGAAAAGAAGTGTCCAGTGAGCTCTAGCTGAATCTGACCAGATTGGAGTTACTTGTTCAGGAATTGGAGAAGGGGGGGTAACACCTTGTTTTACTACGCCTGTAGCAAGTGTGCCAGTTCCTGCAACAGTACCAAGTACCATATCTTGATGGACGCTATCAATGGAGCTATTTCTATACCAAGTCCACTCTAATGAAGTATCCCAACCATCATGAGGAGTATTCCAGCCAATGCCTACACGGAAACCAGGTCTCCATCTGTAGTTAATGTTTGCAACATATCCAAAAGTGGGAATAGTTTCTGTAAAAGTTGTGACTGAGTTGTTAAATCCAGCATCAGCAATAGTAAAGGAAAATGGCCCTGTTTGATTTTGAACGAAAGCATAGGGAAGATCATTCTCATCTGCTCTCCACCAGAGGAAATCAGCAGTTACAAAGAAACCGCAGTTTCCTGGACATCCTCTTGCAGATGGGTTGATGTTGCGGCAGCAAGGAACAAACTTTTGCTGCTGCATGTTGTTTTGCTGCATCATCTCACCCGTACGAGCAGCATATCTTGAACCAACAGCTACTTCCTCAGAAGTCTGTGGTATTGCAGGTTCCGCAAATGCCAAAGCGCTTGCTAGCACTGCGAAGCCTTGAAAAAGCTTACGTAACATAAAAACTCTCCTTAAGAAAGGTTGTGTAATTTATAAAAGCTCATAAATCGTTCGGTATGAAAAACTATACAAAATGTCTTTCATATTTGCAAATCCGAAAGAGCACTTGTTGGATTTCTCAGAATCTAAACTAAACATCTTGTGTGATTTAATGCTCGGAAATTTTTCTTGTTATACATTTGCAAAATCCACACAAGAAAAGAGGATGTGAAAATAAAAAACTCATCGCAGAAAAATTTCCCGCGATGAGTTCTAATAGATATTCAGATTAAACTTCGATTAGAAATCGAGTTTTGCTGATATTGTTGCTCCCATCAAAGTAAGTGTATGAGAGCTTGGAAAGCCTAAAGCACCTGCAGCATTATTTATAACAAAGTCATCTGTGAAATTTTGAATGTTCAAGTAGATATTTGCTTCCCATCCTGCTTTGATGCTGAAATACATCTTATTGCAATTAATGCAATCTCCCCAACCAAATCCCAAGAACCATTGGAAGTTAGGTATGCCTCTCCAAACATGTTTTCTATTTTTAACATCCCATAACGTTAATGGGGTTTGACCTGGGGTCACCGCCCCGTTAAAACCGATAAAGTTTACCCATGGGCTATAATCAATGTCGATGATGTGATCTTTAAAAACTTTACCGTAAAGGAGAGCTGCCGAAAGATCTCCGAGGATCATAAAACCGTTACAAAATCTCCAATCGGTGTTGATACCAAATCTTGGCCCTATACCCCAGTAATTATTCTTAAAAGAAAGGGTATTAGGAAAAAGTAAACCAGAAGGAACCACTAACCCAGAATTGTTATTTGGCAAAGGCGAAAGACCATATTCAATGCTCAATTTACGATCGATCCAGCCCCCCCTCACTGCGATAAAAGGCCTTAAAGAGAGCTCTTCAGCAACATAGAAAGCTCTACCTAGCTCCAAATCAATCATATTATAAAGAAGCGTCCAATGTGCTCTTGCTGAATCAGTGAAAGTTCTATTGTTAGTACCATTAAAAATGCTGACAATGGGCACAATACCGGTTAGAACTTGAGTTTGACCTGCATTAAAAGTCAGATCTTCATGCACGCTATCAATAGTAGAGTTTCTGTACCAAGTCCAATTGATTAAAGTATCCCATCCTCCATAGGGAGTATTCCAACCAGCACCTACACGGAAGCCCGCTCTCCAGTTGAAATCTATATTTGCAAAATATCCTACAGGAACAAACTGGGTGAAAGCATTGACCCCATTATTAGAAAGAGTCACAGTTCCATTTTCAGTCTGCACGAACGCATAGGGCAGATCATTTTCATCCGCTCTCCAATAGAGAAAGTCCGCATTTATAAAGAAACCACAGTTGCCTGGACATCCTCGTGCGGATGGGTTGATATTGCGGCAGCAAGGAATAAACTGAGGTTGCTGCATCATAGGCTCATCATAACGATCAGCATCTCTAGAACTATAAGCAACTTCTTCAGATCTCTGAGGAGCTTCTGAATCAGCAAATGCAGTTGTGCAAACTACAAGAATTGCAATGCCTTTATAAAGGCTTACGTAACATAAAAATTCTCTCCAAAAAGAATGGTTTTAATTAATCAAAAGAATCATAATCTATTGTGCAACTTTTCTGCGCTTCTAATTTCCGCGCCTAATCTTCCAAGCCCATATCCTTCAAAATCAACAAAAGAAAAAAAGCGTTTGAAATAGGGTTGTGCATGAATGATCTGCTTTGCCATTTTTTGTGCGATGTAGCGGTAATTGGGATGGCCGGCAGGAGCTGATCTCAATTCGCAAATCCATTGCAGTGCGCGTAAATTCACATGGAAATACCAGCGGATGTTGTAGGCCATTGGAACAACATACTGTGCTTCTTCGGGAAATTCTTTCTTGATGAGATCGTATGCCTTTTTAGCCTTCTCTAATGCAAAAATGTACTCTTTTTCCATTTCTGATCCTACTATCTCATCAGGAATGTAGTAACCGTTGTCGCAAGAAAGAAACTGTCTTTCTTGTGTAAGCATGCGGTGGCGCTGCAGATCACGATAGATCCCAAAGTCTGCGGTAATATCGAAAGTAAAAACGGCATGTTCTAAGCCTCTAGGAGATTTGTGCCTTCTATTTTCTCTAAATTTACAAGCAGCATCTAGAATCTTATCGAGTTCTTCCTCGCTTAACTCCTTTACCATTTTTTCAAGATCTGTAAGAGGAAGATTCGAATGTTCATAAAGAAGGGCTGCAGCTACTTTGTAAAGTGCATTGGAATCATGATGCACAAGATGAACATCCTCCTTTTTTCCCTCTTTGAGCCCCATTGTGTGGGAAGCGGTTAGATCTTTTATTTCACTCTGCATCTTTTCTAAAAACCCAGAAAAGGCCGCTTGGTGTTTGTGCGAAGGATCTGCTCTTCGGATGAAGGAAGGGATGACTTTGGAGAGTTCGGTGTAGGCTTTTTTTCCCATTTCTTGCATTTCTGCCAAATTATGAGAGTTCAATTTCTGTAAGAGCTTTTCAAAAAATCTTCCATTTCCATAGATGCCAAGATTGGTGAGAGTAGAAGCGGGTAAAAGACCTCTTAAACAATCTAACACTTTCGCTCGAAGAGAAGCAGTGTAGGCAGTTTTTGAAATTCCTTCTTCTTTAGGAAAAGTTTTCTCAATCACAGCAGTGAGAGGCGGAATTAGCTTACTATATGTTTCGAAAAGAGAGTTGCACGTATCTACATAAAGATCGCGGTAGGCAGAGGTCATTAAAATGGGTTCTCGGAAATATTGATATTCCCCATTTACCTTTTGATCAAAATAGATGTACCTTGTGGATTTTTCAAGAGGCGATCCGCCAATTCTTGCATCTTCAAGAACTTTAGCCGCAATCATAGATACATTTTCTACCGCAAGATGCGCCCCTCCTAACTCTCCAATAGAATCATCCCCGTAGCCATCCAAAATTCTGTCATAAAAGTCTTGCGCCTTCTTTATAGCCATGTTCTGCTCATCGCTAGATACTGCAATCTCGGAAAAGGAAAGCTCCTTATTCAAAATAAACTCTTTCAAAAGAAGGGCTTTCAAACTTAAAGAAGAACGAGAGTACCTTGAAAAAAGGGCTCCTTTGATCACCTCGGGCAAATTTCTTAAGACAAAAATATTGCCCGAAATATTAGTGACATAGTTTTCGAGGATTTTTTTTTCATTTTCAGTAAATTCTTCCATAGGGATTTATCCATTTTTTAAGACACTATTGCAGAAAAAGATATAATAGCAAAGAAAAGGAATTTTATGATTGATCAAGAAATCAAACTTACTCTTCCCAATAGGCTTCGAAGAAATAGAAAATCTGAAAGCATTCGTACGCTTGTGAGAGAAACAGATCTAAAAAAAAGTAATCTTATCCAGCCTTTTTTCTTGATCGATGGTTATCAAAAAAAAGAGGTCATCAAAGAAATGCCGGGAATTTATCGATTTTCTGCAGATCTACTACTTAAGAAAGCGGAAGATCTTTTTGAAAAGGGGATGAAGGCGATCGCTCTTTTTCCCGTCATT